>JABDAO010000001.1 GCA_013289095.1 Bacteroidota bacterium
CGCATACCCTCCGCCCGGTGTTTGTTGGATGCTCTGTCCGTAATCTGTTTTTGTGCCCCCGTATATCCTGGTATATAACGTATCGCCCGTTGCATCGGTCACCACCAGGTAGGCATTGATATTTGTGCTGGTGCTGTCGGTACTGGCAGAGCCCAGGATTGCATATCCTCCTCCTGTAGTGAGCGAAATTGAATTTCCCCAATCGGCGCCTTTGCCTCCGTAGGTTTTCAGAAAAAGAAGATTTCCGTTCGAATCGGTCTTTGCCAGGAACAGATCGCCGTTGGGCTCGCCAAAGGCGTTGGTAAAACCGGTCACGGCAAACCCCTTGTCGGGTGTTTGCAAAACCGAATAAGCAGCGGTGATTTGCGAAGGGCCACCAAAAGAGGTAGACCAGAGCAGGTTTCCATGCGCATCGGTGCGGATGAGATAGGCGCTCCCCGAGTCGGCCGCAGCGGGATAGCTCAGCGTATAACCTGCAATGATAAAGCCCCCGTCTGCTGTTTGTTGTACGGCATTCCCAAAATCGTTTTTCAATCCTCCATATACGTTCGCCCACGCGGTATCGCCCTGGGCCGTTAATTTCAGGAGGAGAACATCATAACCACTGCTCCCGAAACTTTTTGTGTATCCTGTCATCACGGCGCCACCGTCGGTTGTTTGCTGTATGGCATACCCCTGGTCATCGTTTGTACCACCATACGTATGATACCAGGAGGCAGCGCCGGCAGAATCTATTTTTACCACATAACAATCATGCCGGCCGGCCCCATAACTATCGGTATAACCGCAGACAATAAATCCTTTATCAGCCGTTTGCTGACCGGCAAAACCATAGTCGTCGGCAGGGCCTCCGTAAGCTTTTTGGAAACGGGTTTGGGCAAACAAGGGAATAGACAGAAGCCCGTAAACCCATATTCCAAAAACCAAAAGAGTTTTGCGTACATACATGCCCTAAAGATAACAATAGACCTCTTGCGTAAGTCATCACGACCGAATAGAACGCAGCTTAGGATGTTTGTTATGATTTACGAACAGACACCTAATCAGCATTAATCATAATCAGCATCCTGATCTGCGCATATCCAGCTTCAGCGGGATTCTATCATTCAATGACGGAAGCCAACAAGATATGATTACGCAAGAGGTCTGCTATCTGATAATTTCTCCCGGCACGAGTCAAAGTCAATATCAGTCTGTTGGCTGCAATTGGCATCAGACCAGACAGACGTTCACAGTACCCATTTCTGATCATCGCACCACAAGCCACTTCATCGTCACCACCCCATCCACAGAAAGGCACAGGGTATAAATACCCTGGCCCAGACCTGTCGGAAGGTTAGCGTCGAACAGTTGTTCGCCTGGCTCCTGGGTCTGATCGAGGAGTTGAGCAACAAGCTGTCCGCGCAGGTCAAACAAACAGATCAGTACCCGGCTGTTTTTTGCAAGCGAATAGGTGATGTGCAGCTCATCGCTTGCCGGGTTTGGAAACAGGGTAAGGAGCGGTGTTGAGGCTGCACCGGAGGCTATACCGGTTGGAGTGCCCAGGAGGGTCTGGGTAAAATCAACACATTTGTCGCCATTGGGCGTGCCATCCAGGTTAACTCCGTTAAAAGCCGCATACACATATACATTTTCGCCCGAAGCCGGTGAGGTCCAGAGAAACTGTCCATACGACCCCAGCTTAATCGGCGTTTTGTGGGTGATGTTGGTAGGATAGGTAGACGGAGGATGTACCAGGGTGTTGGCGCCCGCAACAAAGGTGCCGGCGTCGGTTGAGGCAGAGAGCTGTCCGTTGAGCATTTCGAGATCAAACCCAAACCCCGGATAACCGGTTACCGTTACGGAAATGGTATACGTGGCGCCAGGCACATAGGTATTGCCTGCCCCGAAAGCAGGCACGGAGGCGAATGAAGGCACAGGGGCAGCGATGCCTCCGCTGTGACAATCGCTGCAATCGCCCCCTCCTCCGTCAGCCGGACTTTGCGTATAGCCTATGGCAGAACCGTTTGGAAAAAGGACAGTGAATGCAGAAACCGAAAGGAGGGCCAGGAAGCCCAGCAGGAGCGTAAGTGTTATCTTTTTCATGTTTTTTCATTGTGTTAAGATGAGTTACGATGATCATTCTGGCGAATGATCGGGGCACAGGCCCGATTCAGACCAGGGTCAGGCGTTTTTCCTTGATGAAGGACGATCAGCAACCAAACAGCTTGCTTGAAGTAACCTGGATTCCCAGGAACGTATACCATACGTCAAAGCAAAGATCTGTCATTCCTGACAACATTTCCCTTCCCATGCCGGGATGAATATTATTTAAACGAAATACGTCATGGGTGTTTCATCGCCCTGCTCTTACCGGGGCTTTAGCAAGCGCAGGAGATAAAAAAACAAACGCCAGGCCGGATGCCGGCATCCGCATCTCAGATGAGCAGATTGAAAATCAGGCAGGGCGATTGAGGAGACGGGGTCAGATTGCAGTGCACCGGCAATGCCACATACCGGGCATGCCTCACCTCAGGAACCTTGTGCCCTGTTGTGAGTAATTTATTCCGCATTATGCATCAGCAGCAGGCATTCGCGCTCAAAAGGCCGGCAGCACAACGAACCCGCTGGATGGATTATCTCTGCCTGCCGTCGCGCAAGCCTCTAAGCTACGGCAGGCAGGGGCTGTTATTTCATCTGCATCATGATGTGTATGCTTTTTGCATATTCCTTATCGGGCATAAACTTACCCTTTTCGCTGTTATAAATCAGATTCACGAGTGGAAAATCCGGATCTTTCAGTTCGGGGTGTGCCGCTTCCAGCATCATCTTTACATCTACTTCTGTCTGGAAGGGTGTATCGGGTGAAACATTTCCAGGCAGATGAGTATCGACCCGCATCACCAGGGTAATGTATCCCGGTTTAGACAGCGCTATCCGGTAGTGCGATTGCCGCTCGAGTGAAAAAACCACCGAGATCGGGTCGGGCATCCACCCATCGGGTTTCTGGGTGGTTCCTTCTTTTATAAACACAGAATCCTTGTAAAGCCTGATTGTTACGCCAGGTGCCGGAGCGCCGGCATCACGGGGCGTTACCTTGAAGAGGACAGGGGTTCCTCCTGGTTCTGCCAAAAGGGGCGTGCGTTGCAGTTCCGCACCGCTCTTGAAGGAGAAACAGAACGATGACAAAAAAAAGAGGAAAAACAGGGTATTTCTCATCGAACCAGATTCAGCTATCGTTTGTAAAGTTAACCGGTATACATGCCACTATGCTCTACCTGCGACAGGAAACCCAGGAAAGGCGGAGCATCGCATGTAGTCAAGCTCATTCATCCTGTTACACGAATGCCTCCCGGGGGGAGGCATTCGTGTTGTTCAAGCCAGGCTACCTGCTTAGTGAATCATCAATTTTTTCATGGTAACAACACCATCTACCGTCAGGCTCAGGTTATAGATTCCTTTGGCCAGGCTTTCGGGAAGATCAGCGTTGTAGGTTTGTTCGCCGGCTTCGAGGGTTTGGGTCAGGAGGTTTGAAACCAGCTTACCCTGCATAGAATAAATCTGAATGGATACAACACTTGTTTTGGCAAGTGTGTAGGTAAGGTTGAGGTGATCGCTGGCAGGATTGGGGAACATATTGAAGCTCACATTGCTTGCCGCTATTTCGGGAACAGCAGTTGGAGAAACGACAAGGGTGTAGGTTTTATCAATGCCTTTGTCGCCCGTGGTGTTTCCATCCAGGTTAACCCCATTGTAAGCAGCATAAACATAAACGGTTCCGCCTGCGGCAGGAGATACCCATTTAAACGAACCTACCGAACCGGTGTGAATGGGCGTACTGTGTGTTAAGTTGATCGGATACGTGCTGGCTGCATGAACCAGCACGTTGGTGCCAACGGCGGTGAATGTACCGGCAGCGGTAGAAGTGGCTGTATTGCCGTTCAGCATTTCGACATCAAATCCAAAACCGGGATAACCTGTAACGGCGAAGGAGATGGTATAGGTTGTACCGGGCAGATAAGTCATGCCCGAACCAAATGCGGGCACGGCAGTGAACGTTGGAACGGGGGTGGCTGTACCTCCGTGGTGACAGTTGGTACAGTCGTACGGACCGGCATCGGGGGGAGAATTCGTATCGCCTACCTGCGAACCGTTTGAATTTATGACCGTAAATGCCGAAACCGACAGTAAGGCCAGGGAACCTAAAAGGAGTGTAAGTGTTCTTTTCTTCATGTGGTGATTGTGTGGTGTGTGTGTGTGATTTGAGTCTGTCCAAAACAAGGCCCTTCCTGATCTCATTGCCCTGCATTGGTTTTGGTGTCAGCAAATCTAGGATAATTTTTAAATAAAACAAATAACATCCCTTCTCTGCAAATTTTTACTCACTGCACTGAAAATCAATGACAGTTACCCTTGCTGCCAGGACTTTATACCGGGGTCACGAAAACGTTATCGAAAGGTAACCCAAAAACCGAAATGAACCAAGGGGCACATTCCGCCGGGTCAGGAAAGGGGAGATAATTTACTACAATTCCAATAAACTTTAGTATCTTTTCGCCACATCTCAACCCGTGCGTATGCAAAGACATCTGGTGACCTTGATTTTGTTCTGCTTGTTCGGTACGCTTTATGCCGGCAATCCCGAAGACGGGTATATCGAAATCAATATCCTGGCCAGCAACCAGGCCGACCAGCAGGCCATTGAAGGCGCTACGGTGACCGTTTATAAAGGCCCGGCCGAAGTGCAAAAGCTGCTTACCAGCAAGAAAGGCAAAGCCAGCATTCAGTTGAAATACGGCGACAAATACCGGATTGTGCTCTCCAAAGACGGCTTTGTCACTTCCTACTTCGTGCTCGATGGGAATATCCCACAAAAGAAATATGTCATGATCTCGGGATTCCAGCAGCAAGTCTTTTTTATCGATAAAAAGGAACGGAACATTGACACCGTCCGTTTCAGGCATCCCTTTACCAAATGGACTTATGATACCAAGACCGATCGGTTTACCGAAGATGCCGCCTATCTGAAAATATTTGAAGAAGGCATTTTCCAGGAAGACATCGATGCCCAGAAAGCTACAGATGAGAAACTCGAAAAAGAGAAAGCCGAAAAAGCCGGGAAAGACAAACAAGAACGCTTATTGGCTGAGCAAAAACGACACGATGATCACATAGCCGAATACATGAAGAAAGCCCGGATAGCCGGGAAATTTACCACCGGAGGCGCCACATCAAAACCCATCATGAACGGGAGAGTGGTGATGAAAGGCCCTGACGGAAAGGTACTGCAGACTACCACCACCAATGCGCTGGGAGGATTTGCATTCACCAAGGCCCCTGCGGATGGCAACTTTACGATAGACCTGGAAGGGGTGAACCCCAAATTTACGGTTACCGGATCGAGCGTGATGTTATTTACCAAAGACGGCAAACAGGTCATCACAGCCACGGCCGATAGCGAGGGTAAATTTCATTTCACCTTTCTGAATACAGACAAAACAGGTTTTACAGAGCTGTCTGTGACCGATCCCGATTTGCGGGTAGACATCACCGGCGCTGTCGTGAAGGCTGATCAGGAAAGAACTCCATTAACCGATCTGAATGTGAACCTGGTTGATAAAAACGGCGCCATCGTTCAAACGGTAAAGACCGATTCAAAGGGCAGGTTTCATTTCAAAGCATTGACTAGCGATGGTTCCTACCTGTTTGGCATCAACGAAAACGACCCCCAGCTCAAAGGCGGGGAAGTGCTCTACATTACCGATGCGAAAGGAAAAATAATCAAGGAACTCACCAAGGGGTCGAAGGCCGGTTTCAGGTTCGAAATACTGCCTGATGAAGAGCATGGCATGGCTTGTATCTATGCTGATGACCCCTGGCTGCAGGTAATCGATGCCGACAGCCCCACAGAACCAGGCAAACAAAAAAGCCTGGTCATCAAAGAACATGTATACTTTAAATCGGACGATGCAACCCTCCTGCCCGAAGCACAGGCCACGCTCAATGAAGTGATCAGCGTGATGGAAAACGTGCCCAACATCAATATCGAACTAAGCTCACATACCGATTCAAACGGATCAGACGAGTACAACATGGCGCTTTCTGAACGAAGGGCTAAATCGGCCGTTGATTATATCCTGGCCCATGGCATTGACCCAAAACGGATAAGCGGCAAAGGGTATGGCGAGACCCAGCTCCTGAACCGTTGTGCCAACGGGGTAAAATGCTCGGATGAAGAACATGCCCAGAACCGGAGGCTTGAGTTTAAGATTGTAAAAAACTAAGGGCATCTCTTTTCTTTTAATACCTTCGTCCTTCCATCGAAAAACAGACGTATGTCCAGATTCCTCCTGCTATTCCTTTGTCTACTCGGTATGCATACATACGCTTTTTCACAGTCCCTCGTCGACCAGGATGCTGTCCTGAAAGAACTCCGCACACAGCTGCCAGCGGGCTGGATAGAAGAAGCCACAGACAAGAATCTTGTCTTTTTCAGAAAAGATTCGATTTGGATCAGGTATGTCAACCACATCAATGAACAGGCAAACCCTAAAAAGACGAATGCCGATGAACGCAATGCCGTCATCCGTAAAGAAGGCAAACATACCAGGGCCCTGATCTCGTACCGGATGGAGCCACGATGGCCGGCCCCATCAATTAAAAAAGCAGAAGATCAGAACAGAAAAACATTCGCACAGATTGCTAAACTGCCGGAGAAATACAAAATCGAGTCGCTCTACGATACGCTGTGGAGCAGCAAGGGAGAAGAACACTATAGCCCAAAGACAGATGCAGACAAGCTATCAATTAAAAAATTCGGGGAGGAACGCGACAAGCTTTTAAAAACCGTCATCCTCGTTCCTTTTCTCCAGACAGAAAAATACAGTCTGTTTCCCGATGGCAGTTCGGGCATGGAAGATGGAATGAGCGATGTATACCCGGAACAAGCCACCACCGAAATTTACAAGGTACAGAATATGGTCAGCGATGTCTGCCGGATCAACCGGGGTGAATGATTTTCCAGGACATCGCTTGTTCATACGCTCCATACAATCCCGGTTGCGGCCGATGGCCCCCGAAAACCAACTAAAAACCTGTATATCCCTTCATCGGGTTGACTGACCTGGTGAAGATTAAAGCCCCAAACACCGCGTTGCCAACACTCCCCCTATATACAGAAGAAGAGCTGATACTCGGCATCCGTAACAAGGACCAGGTGATGTTCGGCTATCTGTACGATCATTACTGTGGTTCTTTATTTGGCATCATCAGGCGGATTGTGCCCGAGGAAGAATCGGCAGAGGACATCCTGCAGGAAGCCTTCGTTAAGATCTGGAACAATATCGGAAGCTATGATGCAGGAAAAGGCCGGCTGTTTACCTGGATGGTAAATCTCACCCGGAACCTGTCTATCGATCATACACGCTCAAAGTTGTATAAGACCGGCTTGAAAAACCAGGGGCTGTCAAATTCCGTAAATAAAATCAACCGCCAGCAAAGTGTTGCTCAAAACACCGATCAGATCGGTCTAAAAACAGTTGTAGAAAAGCTAAAACCCGGTTACAAGGAACTAATCGATTTACTTTATTTTGGAGGATATACACAAGATGAAGTTGCAAAAGAACTGAACATGCCCCTGGGCACCGTCAAGACGAGAACCAGGGCTGCCCTGCAACAGTTAAGGGAGTTGATGAAATAATACAACCATGAATATAGAGGCATATCAGGCATCAGGCATCCTCGAGCGTTATACGCTCGGGCTCAGCACCCCCGAAGAAAACTGGGAAGTGGAAAGCCTTGCTGCGCTTCATCCAGCGCTCAGGTCAGCGCTGGATTCCCTCTCTGATGCACTCGAAACCTATGCCAAAGCCCATGCCCTGGCCCCTCCGGCCCGTGTAAAAGATGCGCTCTTCAAGGCCATTCACGAAACGGAAACAAATTCAATCCACCCAACCGAACGAGGGCGGATCATCCCATTGAACCGAAAATCAGCTACAGAGGCTGTAGCCATGCCGTTTATGACCTACGCAGCGGCAGCGGCCACGATCCTGCTGCTGGCAAGCGCCGGGCTGAACCTGCTGCTTTACAAAAGCTGGAAAGCTGCCGAGCAGAACCTGGCCCTGGTAGACACCGAAAAGAGCCGGGTGGCCGGCCGTATGGAGGTTCAAAAAGCCAGCTATGTTCAGGCCCTGAAAGACCTGAATATCTTAAAAAACCCCGAACTGGTGAAGATGGAACTCAAAGGAGCGGCCCTGGCCCCTTATGCAAAAGCCATGGTATACTGCAACTTCAAAACAAACGAAATCTTTTTGGATGTAAGGGCGCTGCCTGCCCCGCCCGATAGCATGCAATATCAGTTCTGGGCCATTGTGAAGGGAAAACCCATAGATGCTGGGATGATAGATCTCTGTAAACCTACAGACACCTGTGGGATACACCCGATGAACCCGGTTGCCGATGCACATGCATTTGCCATTTCGCTCGAACGCAAAGGAGGCTGTGTTCAGCCCGAGGGCCAGATTTATGCTTCATTTGGCATCTGAAAAGAATAGATCCCCACCGAGGCGGGCGCTCATCTCCTTCGCAATACGTAACTTCGCCGCGTGAAAAAAGTCAGGATGTTATTTAAATATATACAGTTCTACCTCCATGCCTCTACCAGGCATGACATCCACTCCCCTTTTGTGTTCGATCTGCTCACGCTGGTTATCAACGATAAAAAAAACCACCCTGCTTTTTCAGAAATAGAACAACTCCGAAAAAAACTGCTGAACGACCCCGAAGAGATAGACATCGAAGATCTTGGGGCCGGTGCAGACAAAACAGGCAAAACCTCCAAAAGCATCCGAGAGATCATCCGGCACTCGGCCAAACCTCCCCGCTATGCAAAACTGCTGTACAGGCTCTGCAACCGATTTGAGCCGGAAGAGATCTTAGAACTTGGCACCTCGCTTGGCATCAGCACATGTTATCTTTCGGCCGGAAACCCGGCTGCAAAGCTCACTTCGATGGAAGGATGCCCTGAAATTGCAAACAGGGCCCGACACAACATCCACCTGCTGAACAAAAAACAGATACGGGTTTTACAGGGCAATTTTGCGGACCTGCTCCCACCCTATCTTGCATCGACCCAACGACTGGATCTTGTTTTTTTTGATGGGAACCATCGCAAAGAACCTACACTCGATTATTTCAGACAATGCCTGGAACGCGCATCTGCAAAAAGCCTGTTTATCTTTGATGATATTCACTGGAGCCGGGAGATGGAACAAGCCTGGGAAGAAATCAAACAGCACCCATCGGTGACGGTAACCATTGATTTGTTTTTTATGGGTCTTGTTTTTTTCAGGACTGGACAGGAAAAACAACATTTTACATTGAGGTTCTGAGAACAGCGAATTGCCTTACCTTTATACCTTATTCAGAATAGCATGTCATCCATCATCCAGCTCACCGGTATTGCCAGAAATTATGTGATCGGAACAGAAACGATCCATGCCTTGAGATCGATCACCCTGACCATCGGCAAGAATGAATATGTTGCGCTCATGGGCCCTTCTGGTTCGGGCAAATCAACACTGATGAATGTGCTGGGATGTCTGGATACCCCTTCTGATGGGGAATATATCCTCAACGGGCATTCGGTGGCCAAGATGTCTGACAACGAGTTGGCCGTAATACGCAACAAGGAAATCGGGTTTGTGTTCCAGACGTTTAATTTACTGCCCCGATCAACCGCACTCGACAATGTGATGCTTCCGTTGGTCTATGCCGGAATGAAAAAAACCGATCGGGAAGCCCGGGCAAAAGAGGTGATGGACCAGGTAGGGTTGGGTAACCGCATAGACCATAAACCCAATGAACTCTCGGGAGGGCAACGCCAGCGGGTGGCTGTGGCCCGTGCCCTGGTCAACAAACCGGCCATCATCCTGGCCGATGAACCTACGGGCAACCTCGACTCAAAGACATCCATTGAGATCATGGGCCTCTTTGGTGAAATCCACCGCAACGGAAATACGATCATCCTGGTTACCCATGAGGAAGACATTGCAAAATATGCGCACCGTATCGTTCGTTTAAAAGATGGAGTCATTGAATCTGATCTTCCAAACACCGAAATCACGCGTGCGGCGCCCGAAACGGAACTGATTTAACAACATAGATGACGCGGTATCTGCGCGCCTGCTCATTGAATTAAAACCCAAAAACAGCTCCGATGAAAATATATACAAAAACAGGAGACAAAGGTCAGACCTCTCTGATTGGCGGCACGCGGGTGCCCAAACACCATATCCGCATCGAAGCCTATGGCACCGTGGATGAACTCAACTCCTGGATCGGGCTCTTACGCGATCTGGAAGTAACACCCCAGGCCCAGACCACCTTAATCGAAGTTCAGGACAGGCTTTTTACCATCGGCTCCTCCCTGGCCTCTGATCCCGGCAAATCGAAAATGAAGATCCCCGATCTGAAAGAAGACGATGTGCTGCTGCTCGAAAAGGAGATGGATTCCATGAATGAAACACTGCCGGAGATGCGCTCTTTTGTTCTGCCCGGAGGGCACCCGGTTGTATCGTACTGCCACATTGCCCGCTGTGTCTGTCGCCGCGCCGAAAGGGCCGTACTGCGGCTTTCGGAAACCGAATTTGTTGCCGAACCTGTCGTAAAATACCTCAACCGTCTTTCTGATTACCTCTTCGTGCTTTCCCGCAGCCTCGGACAAGAACTCAAGGCTGGGGAAATTCCATGGAAACCCAGGATGTAAACAGGGGTTTCAGCAGAAATGCTTATTGGGGAACACGGAAGTTCAGCTGATTACGCCCCGACTGACAAGGCAAGTTTCTGACAGCCCTGTTCTTGCACACTTTTGGGGCCCATCGCCCGAAAGCCCCTCCGATTCAGGAGAAAATTCCTCGTTTTTTGGAACATAATTCAGGCCAGGAAGAAATAGCCCACCCGAAGGCTGGAAAATCGCCCATGCACGAGACAGCACACCCCGTCTGAGGATGTCGCGAGGTGCGAAAGCCATCGCTGATAAAGTTATTCTTTTTGCAGAACCAGAGCCTGAGACACGTCGTTTGCCAATAGAAAAGACCTGTCTCAAACCGCTGCTCTGAGCTGGGTCTGGGCTGATGCCCAGACACCCGTATCCCTGGTCTTCAATCCAAAAAAGTGATGCATCGTACATTTATTTCAGGATTATTTTGATGCTATCAATAAATTTTTACTTTTGCACGAAATTACGCCGTTTCGCAGGGATTTTGTTTTCTCTGCAGACTGGCAAAAACGGATAGGAAGCTCCAAACCTGTTTTTGTGGATGAATCGGATCAGATATCCGATGAAGACTTTTTAAAGCCTTTGGCGTAACAAGAACACAATTTTTTTCGTTTTAACTTATTAAAGGCTTTAAAATGTATTGGACCCTCGAATTAGCCTCTTATCTCGAAGATGCCCCCTGGCCTGCAACCAAGGACGAACTGATCGACTATGCCATTCGTTCGGGAGCGCCCATGGAGGTGATCGAAAATCTACAGGAAATTGAAGACGAAGGCGAAGCCTACGAATCTATCGAGGAAATATGGCCAGACTATCCAACCAAGGAAGATTTCTTTTTTAACGAAGACGAGTACTAAACGCTTTTCCTATCACTCATTTCTGAACCCCGAAGCCGATCGCTGATCGCTCCGGGGTTTTTTTGTCAGTCTTTGGGATACGCCTGGCTGACAATGCGTCAGTACTACGTTCTTTGTATGGTCTTTGCACTGCTCGTTCCCGGTCTGGCCTTGCCCGCTCAAATGACTCATTTTCAGGGCAATTCTCATTTCCGGTTCTGCAAGATTTAAAGTACTTTTGTTCTCCTTTTTTTAACGACTAAACTGCTCAGTTAATCATGTTAGATTTCCTCACCAAAAGTATCACGAACCTATTCGGCAACAAATCAGATCGTGACATCAAAGTCCTGAACCCGATTGTGGAAGAGGTAAACAAAGAATTTGCCCTTCTTGCTGCACTAAGCCATGACCAGTTACGTGCTAAAACATCCGATTTCAAAAAACGCATTGCCGACCATATCCGTCCCGAAGAAGATGAAATAGCCGAACTCCGCAAAAAAGCCGAAGCTCCGGAAACCGATATCGAACAAAAAGAACTGGAATACGAAACGATAGACGGCATCGAAAAAAAGATAACCGAAAAGATACAGGACATCCTCAACGAAATTCTGCCCGAAGCCTTTGCCGTAGTGAAGGAAACGGCCCGCCGATTCAAAGAAAACAAGAGTCTTACCGTTCAGGCCACCGAACGCGACCTCACCTTGGCTGCTGAACGTAAAAATATTGAGATACAAGGCGACAAAGCCATCTGGCACAACACCTGGGAAGCTGCCGGGACCGAAATTACGTGGGACATGGTTCACTACGATGTACAGCTCATTGGCGGTATTGTATTGCATCAGGGCAAGATTGCCGAGATGGCTACAGGCGAAGGAAAAACCCTGGTTGCCACCTTGCCCCTCTTCCTCAATGCCCTGCCTGGACGTGGTGTGCATGTGGTAACAGTAAACAACTATCTGGCAAAACGCGATGCAGAATGGAACGGGGCCCTGTTCGAATTTCACGGACTCACCATCGACTGTATCGACAAACACGAACCCAACTCTGACGAACGCAAGGACGCTTACAAAGCCGATATCACCTACGGAACAAACAACGAATTTGGTTTCGATTACCTGCGTGATAATATGGCCCGTACGCCAGAGGACCTGGTTCAACGCAAACCCAATTATGCCATTGTGGATGAGGTCGACTCCGTTCTGATCGACGATGCCCGGACCCCCCTTATCATTTCCGGCCCTACCCCCAAAGGCGACAACCACCTGTTTCACGAACTGAAACCTCGTGTGGAGAAACTGGTCAATGCACAACGTTCGTATATCAACACCATTCTGGCAGATGCTAAAAAATTATTTGCCGATAAAAACGAAAAGGATGCTGGTCTCCCCATTCTGCGTGCGCACCGCGGCCTGCCAAAGAACAAGGCCCTCATTAAATTCCTGAGCGAACAGGGAGTAAAAGCGCTTCTGCTGAAAACCGAAAGCCATTACATGCAAGACCAAAGCAAGGAAATGCACAAGGTGGATGCCGAGCTTTATTTTGTAATCGACGAAAAGAACAATACCATCGAACTCACTGAAAAAGGGATTGAACTGGTCTCTAATTCGGCCGAAGACCAGAAATTCTTTATCCTCCCCGATATTGGTTCGGAAATGGTGGAACTCGAGAAAACAGTATTGCCTGATGAAGAAAAGCTCGCTAAAAAAGATGAGCTCCTACGCGATTATGCGGTAAAAGCCGAGCGTATCCACTCCATGAACCAGCTCCTCAAATCCTACACCTTGTTTGAAAAAGATGTGGAGTATGTGGTCATGGACGGGAAGATCAAAATTGTAGACGAACAGACCGGTCGTATCCTCGAAGGACGACGCTATTCAGACGGGCTGCACCAGGCCATCGAATCGAAAGAAAACGTAAAAATCGAAGCCTCGACCCAGACCTACGCTACCATTACATTGCAGAACTATTTCCGCATGTACAACAAGCTGGCGGGTATGACAGGTACGGCCGAGACTGAAGCAGGCGAGTTCTGGTCGATCTACAAATTGGATGTGGTGGTCATTCCTACCAACCGCGACATCTCGCGCAAGGACATGGAGGACCTGGTCTACAAAACCACCCGCGAAAAATACAATGCCGTCATCACCGAAATCGATAAACTGGTAAAAGACGGACGCCCAATCCTGGTAGGCACCACTTCGGTTGAAATCTCCGAGCTGCTCAGCCGTATGCTGAAACTGCGGGGCATCAAACACAACGTACTCAACGCAAAACTCCATCAGAAAGAAGCCGATATTGTGGCCGAAGCCGGTAAGGCAGGCACGGTAACCATTGCCACGAACATGGCGGGTCGTGGAACCGATATAAAACTTGGTCCCGGGGTGAAAGATTCGGGAGGTTTGGCCATCATCGGCACCGAACGTCACGAATCACGAAGGGTTGACCGTCAGCTTCGCGGACGGGCAGGCCGCCAGGGTGATCCCGGAACATCGCAGTTTTTTGTCTCGCTCGAGGATAACCTCATGCGTTTGTTTGGTTCAGACCGGATAGCAAAGATGATGGACCGCTTCGGGATCGAGGAAGGCGAAGTGATCCAGCACAGCATGATCACCAAATCGATTGAACGCGCCCAGCGTAAGGTTGAAGAAAACAATTTCGGCATCCGGAAACGTCTGATCGAGTATGATGATGTGATGAATGCGCAGCGCGAAGTGATCTACAAAAAACGACGTCATGCCCTGTTTGGCGAACGCCTCGCCATTGATATTGCCAACACTATGTTTGATGTAAGCGAAAACATTATCACCGAATTTCATGGGGTAAGCGATTTCGAAGGGTTCAAGCTGGAACTCATCCGCGCCTTCAGTATGGAGAGCCCGGTTACGGAAGCTGAATTCCTCAAACTTCAATCAAAAGAAATATCCGAACGCGTTTATCATGCGGCACTACAGCATTACCAGGTCAAATCACAACTCATTGCCGAAAAATCATTCCCCGTTGTAAAAGATGTCTACGAAAATCAAAGCAATGCATTCGAAAACATCGTAACACCGTTCACAGACGGCATACGCACCCTGCAGGTCTTGGTTAACCTCAAGAATGCTTACGAAACAAAAGGGAAAGAACTCGTTCTTGGAATGGAGAAAGGTGTAATCCTTGCACTCATAGACGATGCCTGGAAAGAACACCTGCGGGAAATGGATGATCTGAAACAAAGCGTTCAGAACGCCGTGTATGAACAAAAGGATCCGCTGCTCATCTATAAATTCGAATCGTTCGAACTGTTTAAACAGATGATGGCAAAAACCAATAAAGACATTGCCTCCTTCCTCACCAAGGCCAATCTGCCCCATGAGCAGGAAAATCAGATGCAGCAGGCGCGTGCCACACAGCCACAGCCAGCCCAGCAGAAACTACAAACCAGTCGCAGCGAAGGCCCGGCTCCGGGTCAGCAACCCGAGAAACAAAAGGTCGAACAAGTTGTACGTCTGGACCCGAAAATCGGGCGGAATGATCCTTGCCCCTGTGGAAGTGGCAAGAAGTTTAAAAGCTGCCACGGGAAGTAATGTTAAACCATACCCCTACCCTTCTTTTGAAAAAGCCCTGCTTTCAGGGCTTTTTTCATTCCAATCGTATGAAAAACAAAACAACATCTAATCCATATCTAATCCATTTTTGCAAAGAAGTACTGTTCATATCTCTCTTCATAAGAACCTGATCAGGCCAGTGCCCGGATCAGGTCTCTGTTCTATATTTGTGTGAACATGCAGGCTCTAGATCAATTCCGGATACGTTCGCCGAATCTCTGGTTCAGCGTTTAAGGAAAAAGAAACGCAGCTGAGTTAAAACACAGTAAAACAAATCAATTAAATCCCAACGATGAAAAAAACAGGAATTGTACTTGCCCTTTCCGTGGGCTGCATCACGTTCTCCGTAAATACACAAGCACAGGGTATATACTTTGGGCTTGGTGGAGGCTATGGCTTTGCTGCCGCAAAGGCTGATTTTGGAAGCTATCCGATAGAGGCAGGAGAATCTAAAAGCACGCAAACGGTTACAAACGGGACTGTTCAATCGTCCACCTTATATACCGCCAACAGTTTCTCTCTTGGTAAAGGAATAAATCTTGGATTGTTCGGAGGCTATATGATCAATAAAAATGTGGGGGTCGAATTAGGCATTGGCTATCTGTTCGGCTCTTCGACCCAGTCAACGGAGGAAAATGATCAAACCAATATCTCTTCCGGGAGCTTTCAACCCACCGTTACAGAAACTTCAACCAGTATTACAACTGTTATCGTAAAGGGTTCGATGCTTAGACTTACTCCTTCACTGCGTTTACAATGCGGAGAAGCAAAAATTCATCCCTATGCTGTTGTAGGTTTAATCATCGGTGTGGCAGGAAAATTCACAAAGAATTCTGAAGATATCACTTCGTATGCCAACTCACAGTCCACAGGTACACCTCCTGCTCCACAGCCTAATTCGGATGATGTCAATATCCTCACCTATAACGGGGGCATCAGTTTCGGTTTTCATGGAGCAGTCGGAGTAAATTACCTGCTCACAGAAAAGCTCGGGATCTTTGCCGAGCTTGCCGGCAACTACCAGGATTTTTCGCCCGATAAAGGCGTCCTGACAACATCTACCACCAATGGTTCCGACAACCTGCCTAAAATGACTGTAAACGAAACACAGACAACCTACTCTTCAACCTTTACTTCCACTTCCGGAGGCCCGGCAACACCAGGTACACCCTATGGAGCCCCCAGCTTCCATATCCCTTTCAGTTCGTATGGATTTACGATCGGGGTCCATTTTACGTTAGGTGGAAAATAACCATTTGTCGCAACACGCTTCAAAAATCCGAATGAGAAATACCCAAGCAGTTTCTCTTTCGGATTTTTCATTCCAGAACCGTTTCGAATGTTGACAGGGCCCGCATGAGTCAATCTCCGATTTTGAGTATCTTTATTATGATGTTCGGGAAACAAAACCGACACGAACTATCAACGCCAAACAGATTGGAATGAGTTACTATTTTCCATCTCTCCTTCGCAGCACAGATTTTCGGGGACACCCCATCCCTTCTCTTCCTTTTACGGTGAACAGCGGAGCGAATGCAATCCGTTTGTTGCTTCGAAGCTATTCACTCAAGTCGGGCAGCCGGGTGGCACTTCCAGTTTATGTGTGCGATTCTTTAAAGCAGGCTGTCCTCGCCGAAGGATTCACCCCGGTATACCTGGATCTCAAAAATGACGGCAGCTTCTGGGCAGACTACCATCTCCTTACCGCCTATACTGATGCGGTTAGCGCCGTCATTCTAGTTCATTTGTATGGGTTTATACATCCAGACACAGAGGCCGTCATGAAGTTTTGCGAATCAAAATCCATTTTTCTCTTGCATGATGCCGCACAAAGTTATGGCATCAACACAGCTGCGTTCACATACAGCGCCGGCATTGTTTATTCATTTGGGCCCGGCAAGTCGACTACAGCCGCACAGGGTGGATTGATCGAAGGCATAGACCCTGGCAGCTACCCTGCAAACCTGCCTGAACCGGCCCCGATTTCGGTGCAAACACTCCGAAGCCGACTGTTCTTAAAGTCGAGAATCTACGGATACAACTATACGCGCTGGGACAAATTAACGGAGAAACTACTCAGCCTGATACCTGAACCGACGAGCATACAGCGCATGACCGCTTTTCAGAAAAAAGCGGCGTGGACAAGCATGCTGGCTTCGGGCGATAGTAAAGAGACACGCAGGGCAAACTATACAGTCCTGGCTGATGCCATCGCACAAAACCCGTTGCTGGAACTAGCTTTTGAGGCAAGGGATGGTCTTCATTTCAAGCTTGTTCTGAAAAGCAAAGGAGGGGTAAACAAATTGAAGGCGTATCTGACAAACAACCAGGTCGCCTGGTTTTCGCTGTACCCCAGTCTGGAAACCGGGAAAGAATTTTTTCATCTGTTTCCATGGTTCCAGCTCCAGGCACCCCAATTACTCGAAATTTCCTCCGAGGCCTGTTTGCCTGCTGCCGAAGTAACCCGGGTAGGGGAGATCCTGAAACGATTCTGCTGAAGATTTACCCAGGCACAGAAGAGGCAGGGAAATTATCTTGTAAATACCCTCTTCGTCCTGGGAACAAAAGGAACAGGTAACAGCCTTCCGCCCATTCAAATCGGCAGTATCCTGATATGGCTGTACATGTGAGCCAGTTAAAAAATGAAGGATCTATATTCTGAGCCATTCATCGGGCACAAGATCGGTAGAATCGTAGGAAGGATCTTTAAACCAGTTTAAAGGAGCAACTACCGTTTTATCCGGGTCGGCACCGAGCCATGCAGCCCACCATCCGAAGCTTGAATTGGGGATAATGAAATGCTTGCACAGACTCATGAGCTGGAGATATGTACTAAACTTCGGACCCGCAACATCATGTTGAACGATCGTCGTCTTTTCATCAAAACGCAGATTAGCCTGGCACCAGGCAATGTCGTCGGAAAAAATAAAAATATGGTCGATGGGTTGTTTTGTTCGCATGAGCGTTAACGCATCTGAGAAATAGCCGAGTGGCATTGCCCCCAGGACCTTGCTATAAACCGGACTGGTTACATAATCACCCCTTCTGACATTCACACACAGCGAATGGCCCCGGCTGATTTCCTGTGCAAGGTCAAAGGCCTTGCCGGAAAGCACGTTTTTAAACGTATATTGGGCTTTCACCCTATCACTTATATCTTTAAAATATTTCTCGCTCTGCCAGGCTCCCACCAAACATCTGTTGTCGGGAGTACGTAGAATTTCGGGCTGAAACCTTCGCTGTTTTTCGACGATTAACTTCTTCTTCCGGTAGAGCAGCCAGGTTAACCGGTTATAGATTTTACCGGGAAAATGAGCATAGGAGCGGCCGTTGAAGTTCCAGATTTCCGTTGAAGAAGCTTGCTGCAGGTTCAGCTGAAAGATGTCGATATCCAGTTCGCGGTGGGTAACGATTTCGTGGGGGGCGGTCCGATCCAGCAAAAAGGTTGTATCAATTTTCAACTCGGTGCCGTTTTTAATGGCAAGCTGCATTCCAAGTGCATATTGAAACATCTGATTGCCTAACCCACCTGTAAACCGGACGAGGATCATGCAGGCAGGAGCTTATCATTTTCTGCAGCCTTGATCATCTCTCCGATGGTCTGTTCGATGGAATAAGTAAACTCAAAAGCAGGAAAATGGGTTCTGAACTTACCGACATCGCTCACATACCAGATGTGATCGCCCACTCTGGCATCGGGGCTGATTGAATAGTTTAAGGTGTAACCGGCCGTACGCTCAATGACCCCGATTGCCTCGAGCATGGAAATGTTGGAATGGCGGGAACCACCCATATTGTATGCCTCCCCTTGACGCGGATTCTGATAGAACAGCCAGAATGCCTGAATAAGATCGAAACTATGAATATTGTCGCGTACCTGTTTCCCTTTATACCCGAAAACGGTATAGGGCCGGCTATGCACGGCACATTTAATAAGATAGGCCAGGAACCCATGAAGCTCGGCACCGTGATGGGCGGGTCCGGTCAAACAGCCTCCACGAAAAACACCGGTCTTCATTCCAAAATATTTGCCGTATTCCTGAACGAGTATATCTGCCGCAACCTTGCTTGCTCCAAATAAACTATGCTTGGAGTTATCAATACTCATGCTTTCGTCAATGCCATGTTTATAAAATGGGTGACCCGGATCAACTTCCCAGCGCGTTTCAAGTTCAACCAGGGGCAGGTGGTTGGGCGTATCGCCATAGACTTTGTTGGTGCTGGTAAAAATAAACACCGAAAGGGGGCAATATTTTCGGGTCGCTTCCAGCACATTCAGGGTACCATTTGCATTTACAGTAAAGTCGGTGATTGGTTCGCGGGCGGCCCAATCGTGCGAGGGTTGAGCTGCAGTATGTATGACACAGGTAATATCGGAACCGTATTTGGAGAAAATGGTATCGATTGCCTGCTGCTCCCTGATGTCAACATTATAATGAACATAATTTGAAAATTCAGCTTCAAACCTGGCCTTGTTTTTCAATGTACTCGCTTCATTTCCGAAAAAATACCGGCGCATGTCGTTGTCGATTCCAATTACCCGAAAGCCTTGCTTGTGAAAGAACTTGACCGCTTCACTTCCGATTAAACCGGCAGACCCGGTAATGATAACTGTGAGCATAAGAGTAGGTGTGGTTAGGTATTCAAAAATATAGAAAATCCAGGTATTGACAAACTCGTTTTCCAGGGCGCACCAAGAATTGGTGCTCGAAAGCAGAAAGGAGAAGCTGAAAACACACGAAAAATAGGAGTAAATTGCCCCTTCAACAAATAGGCATCGTTGAAGAAACAATCCCAGTTGTCGTCTCTAAGATCTTAAAAAGATCCCAGATAACCGTGGAAGACATTCCAAGAAGCATTAAAAATCGGCTCTGGGGGCTCCCTAAACTGCAAAATCCTGAAATTAATGCCATCTAATCCTGTTACAGCACGTTTGAGATTTTACCTTAACCAGTGAATAATTGCTAATTTAACCTCGATTTTTGACTGTAGACAAGTTGGTAATTGGAAATAAATCGGCTGATGTAGGTATCTTCGAGTATAAGTGCTTCTGGCCCGCCTGAAGTGGCAAAAAATGAGGTGGTAAGCCTACTCCAAACGATTACCTATGACACAGGAGGCATTTCACACGAATTTGCTATGCTCTAACAGGAAAACTTGAAGTAATCATCCTATGTAATGCTTGCATCTGAATCTTCAGCATATCGCTTACCTGTTCAATCAGCTTAGAGGATTAAGAAGGGGCCTAAATAACTTTCAATCAAGCTTAAAAGCAATGAAAATATTGATGTTCAGTAAAAGCTTTGGCGGACCGACAACAACATTTATACAAAATGATCTTCTAGGCCTGGCAGAACACCATACAGTCAAACACCTGAGTATAGAGATTGATCCCGTCGGAACCTTTCGGTATCGAGATGTTGCCATTGTACCTTTTCAACAGAACCCAATCCGAAGAAAATTGCTCTGGATTCTGGAGACCAGGGGTTGGTACATGAGCACGAAAAACAGACCATTTGCAAAGGCAGTAAATGAAATTATTGAGGCCTTTCACCCGGATTTAATACAATGCAATTTTGGGATTGAGGCATTAATGTTGACTGAAAATCTCAACAAAAGCCATCAAAAAATACCGATTGTGATCAATTTTCTGGGATATGACGCCTCCTATCATCTTCAACGCGCTTGTTATGTCAGCAAATTAATAAAACTTAGTAAGAGGCCAGGTGTCTACGCAACCTGCAACACGCAATTTCTTAAAGACAACCTGGAAGCTAAAAATATCTATTTTAAAGAAAACCGAGTGATACATACTGGCGTAAACCTCATTTTTTTCGATCGTCAAGGTACTTATCCCAACAATCAAGAATTTATTTTTTTACAAATTGCGTCATTTTCATATCGCAAAGGGCAGGAAGTTGCCATACGCGCCTTTAAACACCTGCTTGACACTGTCACGAATCCCGAACAATTTAAGCTAATCTTTGCCGGAGGGGATGATGACCCCTCCTGTATGGCCATGCGAAAATTACCATCAGAACTTGGAATCGCAAAACAGGTAGAATTTCGCAATTGGGTGACTCCTGCTCAATCAAGGGAGCTGATGATCCAGGCCAACTGCTTTGTTCAGCATAGCCGGACTATTGACGGAAGAACGGAGGGTATCCCAACAGCGGTCTCGGAAGCGATGGCCATGGAGCTGCCTGTTATTTCGACATGGCACGCAGGGATTCCGGAGCTTGTTGAAGATGGGGTGAACGGGTTTCTGGTGAACGAAAACGATATTGATTGTTTTGCCCAAAGAATGAAGGACATTCAGTCGTTTGGATATCTTAAAATTAACAGAGAAAAGGTGGAGCGAACGTTTAATATATCAAACAGGATCCTTGATTTTTTGCAGTATTACGAGGGGATTCTGACAACTATTTTGTAACAAAATCCTAAACTAGTTTTCCTAAAAACATTCCTTTTTTGATAGACGAAAGGATTTGACTGGGTCAAAGTCATTTTTCGGGGAGTAACCTGTTTTATCACGCATTCTGCATTCGTAGCAGGCTTTCGCGCTCAAAAGGCCGGCAGCACAACGAACCCGCGGGATTACCCATTCCGATGACTATCGGGACTGCACAAAATTCAAACGCACTGAACAGTAGCGCACTGCGTTTCTACTGTTCATGTTGGATTTATCCCGCATTTGAAGTCATTCGGAATTGGCCTTCCCACTCAAACGGAGATGCTGATCAAAATCTTTCGGTCATAAGGCGTATTGCTCTAAATCTTCTGAAACTAGACAAAACAAAGGGTAGTTTGAACATCAAACGCCATAAAGCAGCCTGGTCGGATGACTTTAGACAGCAAATCCTTAAAGTTTAGACCCGATACCCCTGTCGCATTCATCAAGACTACCCCGCCCAACCATCCCTATCCAAACTCCGGTATTGAATTGCTTCACCGAGATGGGCCGGCCTGATGGCTTCCGAGTGCTCCAGATCGGCAACGGTCCTGGCTACTTTTAATATCCGGTCGTACGCCCTGGCAGAGAGTCCGACTTTTTCCATTGCCGTTTTCAGCATCTGTTGTCCTTCAGGATCAATTAGACAAATTTCCTGCAGCTGTTTGCTGCTCATCTGGGCATTGCAGTAAACTCCCTCCTTCTCCCTGAACCGCTCTTCCTGGATTTTTCGGGCGGCAATGACTCGGGTGCGTACAGCCTCGCTCTTTTCAGATTTGCGTTCGCCCGATAGTTCTTTGAACGGAACAGGGGTAACCTCTATGTGAATATCGATCCGATCGAGCAATGGCCCGGAAATTTTGTTCAGGTATTTCTGCACCATGCCTGGCGCGCAGACACATTTTTTATCGGGATGATTATAGAACCCGCAAGGACAGGGGTTCATCGAAGCAACCAGCATAAAGCTTGCAGGATATTCGACCGATGCCTTGGCACGGGCAATGTGTATCAATCGTTCTTCAAGCGGTTGCCTCATTACCTCAAGCACGGTACGTTTAAACTCGGGCAGTTCGTCCAGAAACAATACACCATTGTGAGCCAGGGAGATTTCACCTGGCTGCGGAACGCCCCCTCCACCAACAAGCGCAACATCGCTAATGGTGTGATGTGGTGAACGGAACGGGCGCATCGTCACCAACCCACCATTTTTCCCCATCTTGCCTGCTACCGAATGTATTTTTGTTGTCTCCAGGGCCTCATTCATGGTCATAGGGGGCAGAATTGTAGGAAGACGTTTTGCCAGCATGGTTTTACCGGCGCCAGGAGGCCCGATCAGGATCAGATTATGTCCTCCGGCTGCCGCTACTTCCAAAGCACGTTTAATATTTTCCTGTCCCCTTACATCCTCAAAATCAAGTTCTGAAACACCGAGCTTATGATAAAATGCCTCTTCAAGGCTTATCTCTGTTTTTTCCAGACCCGTTTTTTGATCAAAAAATTGAATCACTTCCCGCAGATGTCTTGCCCCGTATACATCAAGGCCTTTGACAACGGCCGCTTCCCGGCTGTTCTGTTCGGGCAATATCATTCCTTGAAAACCCTCTTTCGCAGCCTGAATGGCTATGGGCAAGACCCCTTTGACCGGCTGAATGCCTCCATCCAGGGAGAGTTCGCCCATGATGACAAAATTTCCGATCGCTTCGGGGTTGAGGTTGTTGGAAGCGGCCAACATCCCAATGGCAATAGTGAGATCGTACGCAGATCCTTCCTTTCGGATGTCAGCCGGGGCCATATTGATGGTGATGGCTTTCCCAGGGATTTTATATCCATTATTTTTAAGCGCGGCATCGATCCGTTGCTGACTCTCTTTGATAGCGCTGTCGGGAAGACCAACGATAAAGAAATTAATGCCGTCGGCAATATTGACTTCCACTGTTACCGTGGTTGCATTGATGCCGTATACGGCGCTTCCAAAAGTCTTGACTAACATGGCCTGAGAATAAAAGATACAGAACGGAATCCATGTTGACGAGAAGAAAAGGATCCGGTTTCTGACAAAACCAATTCAATGAATAGAAGCGCTGTTTCGGCTCCGCTGCTTAGGTTGCAGAAATATTCAATTCAACAAAATGAATCAGGGAATGTATCACTTTGATATGGATTTCCTGTGCCCGGTCAGCAAAGGAAGAATGCGGGGCGCGTATCTCTATATCACATAGCGCCGCCATCTGCCCACCGTCTTTTCCGGTCAACCCAACGACTTTCATTCCTTTTTCCCTGGCTGAAGTCATGGCACGGATTACATTTTTTGAATTTCCACTCGATGAGATAGCAAGCAATACATCTCCATTTTTACCAAGCGCTTCGATATATCTGGAAAAAACAAATTCATATCCATAATCATTCCCGACACAGGAAAGATGCGATGGATCAGAGATTGATACGGCGGGCAATGCCAGCCTGTCTGACCTGAATTTTCCGCTCAATTCTTCTGCAAAATGCATGGCATCGCACATAGAACCGCCATTACCACAGGAGATAATCTTTCCGCCTCCGCGGATCGAACCAACCAGCAACAAACCTGCTTGAGCTATTTTCTGAATATTCGTACTATCGTTTATGAAAGCGGCAAGAATAGTTTGTGCTTCCAGAAAATTTCTCCTGATGGTTTGCTCTGACATGGCTACTGTTTCTTATTCAAAAGTACAAAACATCTCTCGTATACGTGAAAATTATTGGTTCATACTCTTTCCGACACTATATCAGCAGTTACCAGATGTGCATGCATTTTGGCTCTCCATTTCCATGCTTTCATGGAAACAGGGACCTAGCCTGAGAAAATAGAACCACCCTGAGAACTCCTTTTATAAACCGGGGTTTTGCATTAGCCGTGTAACAGGCTAATGCAAAGTGCGTTAAGCTTGTGTGCGTCCCGACAGACATCGGGAGACGGGTTATCCCGCTGGGCGGCAGCGCTGATGGCCTTTTGAGCGTGAAGGCGTGTCTCTAATGCATGATGCGGGATCAATGTGAATGGACGATCTGCTTCTGTAGATGGAGGTACTGCATCTATGGATGGAGGATGTGCATCTATAGACGGAGCACGTGTATCTATAGGGAGAAGATGTGTATCTATAGACGGAGTACCTGCATTTATAGAGAGAAGATATGCATCTATAAACGGAGTGCCTGCATCTATAGAGAGAAAGAGAAGATGTGCATCCATAGATGGAACACCTCTACTCACTTCCCCGGCTGTACGTAAAACACCTGATTGAAAGTCAAATATCTGACTTTCAATGCTTACCCGAGTTATAGAGGAGGTATTTTTTGAGATTCTTTACATAAATGTCGAACGCATCGGTTCCCTTGCGGGTAACCTTACAAGTGGTGAGGGGATAATTGTCACGAAATTTCTTTTGCACATCAATGTAGCCTGCATCCTTCAGCTTATTGATCTGCACACTCAGGTTACCGGCCGTAGCATTTGTTTTTTCCTTTAGCCAGCTGAAATCAGCTTCTTTCACGGATATAAGCAAGGACATAACCGCCAGCCTGAGCTGGGAGTGCAAAACCGGGTCAAGGTCGTTGAAGGTGCTCATCCCTTTTTATATCCGGCCCGGAGCATGTGCCCGGGAATAATGTATCCAAGCAGTACCGCCAGTGCAAGGATCAGCAGTTGCCATTGAAAAACAACAAACATGGAACAGAGCGAGAGCGCCCAATTGATACATCCCCCGATCAACAGAGGCCTGAACTTCAAGGCCCCGCCCGAAATAAACAACCAGGCTCCGTACACCATCATGATGAGCGGGTATCCAATGGCTGGTGAATTTAAACGGATCATAAAAAACAGAACAGTGCTGAGCGAAACCAGGAATGAAACCAAGGCAAAACGCATAAATTGATCGAGAAAGGTTTTCACCTTCTTCTTTTTTTGCTGATTTCTTCCATACACTGCAGAAACGACGGCCCCTCCTGGCATTAGTAATGCCCAGGGAAGCCAGTTGAACGGCGAGTGCAAACCAAATAACAAGACATATTGGGCCAGGCTTGCGCAAAATACGAGTCACCCCCAAAGCAGGAAGAAAAAGCCGTTATCATTGATCTCTGATTTCGCGGCAGCAATCATCTCTGAAATGATCTGCAGACTCTGTGCCCGGGTTAATTCATCTTCGTTGGCATCCATCTTCATGCGTGTTAATGTGTTTCACTGCTTGTCCTTCAGCACTTGAACAATGCATTCAATTCCCGTTTCGATAAAAGGCGCTTATTTTTTTTGACATTCATCTAAAATATACTGTGCTCGTTCCTTGCCCCAGTTGGGGTGAATGGTGCTCGCCGGCTTAAAGCTTTCATATTTTTTCACGGCTTCTTCGATCAGCGGAAGCGCTTTGTCCTTCCCTCCGCCGAACTGAGCAGGGGTATAAAATTTACCCTGGGCCTGTAACAGATATGGACGTGGATTGGTAGGATCCAGCTCTTTTGATTTTGTGTTCCATTCTGCCGATTTGCCTCCAAACTTGGCCCCCCTGAGCATGGGGTTCACACTGATACGCTGAGAACAGATCAGTGATTTCAAGGCACAGATCTCAGAATTTTTTGGGCTGAGCGAATCGGCCGTAGCAGCATATTTGTCGGCGATGTCGCAGTAAACATCGATCTTATCACCTGTAGACATGCTTGCCATAAAAGCATTACAAAGCGAAGTATAATATGGGGCCAGCCATTCCTTCTTCTCGGCATTCGAAACCCGCTCGAATGCATTGGCAATTTGCTGATAGGATGCAATGGATTTACACGTATCCATAGCATGCAGGTTTTTTTCCATAGCAGCCGTAAACTTCTTGTTCTGGGCAGTTGCCTGCAAGGCAAAGAAAAAAAGGATTGAAATGTATTTCAATTTGTTCATGTTCGTGTCTGTTAGGTTTATGCTGCGTTTTATGGGTTTTAAACCGAGGTATGAAAAAAATTTATTGGTTAATTATTGTTCAGCACATCTTGTGTCCGGTCGATCCCAAAGCTGAGAAATATCCCAACAAAAAACATTCGGGCTGCTGTTGCGGTGACAGGGGCACGCACTTCGCCATTGGTCGAATAGCGGTAACCGTATATATTATCCGTTCCCAGTACATTATCCACCCCGATCACGAATACGCTGAATGCATTCCCGTATTTACGTACATAGCTGGCTGTAAAACCCAGCTTATTGTAATCGGGAGTACGATCGCCCAGAAAAACAGGGTTGTTCGGGTTGTAATAGGGGCGTCCGCTGGCATAGGTATAGGTTGCACCCAGATTAATGAGCAGTGAAGGTATAAATCGTTTCACTACCAGTGATGCCGTATGCGGTGCAGCAAAGATTGGCTGGGCCAGTTCGGGGTAGTTCAGGTATTGGCGTTTGGTATCAAGGTAGGAATACGAAATCCAGTAATCCCAGTTGTGAAACGTTTTTTTATCACGCCAAAAAACGTCAATTCCCTGGGCATATCCGCCTCCGTTGTTGTGAAGCGAATCGGCCGGAAACTGAAGATTCGTTGGCAGCGTTGTCACCAGATTTTGGTATTGTTTATAATAGGCTTCGATGCGGAAGGTGCGGAGTTCCTGTACGATCTGGTAATTGATGATGTAATGTGTAGCCCGCTCATAGTTCAGCGAAGGTTTTTCAAGCAGATAACGGGTTTCCGGGCGTTCGTAAAATTCGCCGTAGGCCAAGGAAATCTGACTGTTTTTCCCGGTCTTGAAGGCAACAGAAGTACGCGGGGCCATGTTCGCTTTCTCCTGGAGTGAACTGTATTCATACCGGGCGCCCAACCGGGCGACGATTTTGGGAGTGATGAAAATATCTGTTTCCAGGATCCCTGCGGTATAATCGTCTACAATTTTGTATTTATAGCTATAGGCAGGCGACGAATAATCGCTTTCATCCCTGTTATCCTGAAACTCCCCTCCAAACCTTAGCAAGGAAAGACTTCCGAGGCTATGTGTGAGCAGCACCTTGCCCTGTGACAGTTCGTTGGTATTTACAATTTGCAGGTTATCGGGTTTCAAATCATCCTGATTGTAGCTGTATGACGCGCCCAGATAATACTTCCACGATCCGCTGAGATTATCACGGTAGGTCAGGTTTGTATAATAGTTGTGATTGGTCATGACAAAATGGTCTTGATACCCGTTGGTGCTGTCGAGGTTGGGGCGTGATAAACCCAGTTGACTGTAATTGGTATATCCGTAAAATTTGAGCATGCCTGTGTCATCCACTTTCTTCCTGAAAAACAGAGATCCTCCCTCAAATACAGGAGTAACATCCCATTTTACATCCTGGGGCACCAGGTTGTAATAGGGGCCGAGGTTGGTGTAATTAAGGTCACCTCCTAGTGCGGCCGTACTGTCTTTCGATAATTTGTTGATCCCTGCACCAACGCCTACCGAAGATAACGCAGCCGAGGCCGACGACCGGTCGGGCAGGTCTTGGGTTTCAAGCACCAGGGCCGATGACATGGCCTGACCATACTGGGCCGAATAACCGCCCGTGCTGAATATCGTGCCTTTGAAAAGAAAAGGGGAAAAACGTCCGCGGGCGGCAACATCGGGCAATCCGCTGAAGTATGGGTTTGCCACCACCATACCGTCAATAAATGTCTTGGTTTCATTTCCTGTACCCCCACGAACAAACAGACCTGTTGATTCGCCAACCTGTTGGGTGCCAGGCAACGTTTTCAAAGCGCCGGTGATATCGCCTTGCGCCCCCGCTGTAGTAACAATATCGAGTGGCTTCAGGATCGTTACTTTTTTCTCATCGCTTGCTTCTATTGTTCCGGCAGAAATGACGACGGTCTGGAGTTGGTTGACAGCTTCCTTGAGGATAAGCGTAAGAACGATATCCTTTCCCGCAAGCACAACTGGGGTTTCAAGTTTTTCGAAGGTGATCAGGCTGGCCACCAGCATCGCCTTTCCTGTGTCTGACGCTGTGAATGTAAAAGTTCCGTCTGACGGGGTGGTTGCTCCATCATAACTGTCTTTGATAAAAATATTGGCCCCCACTACGGGGTGTTTGGAGACATCGAGTACCCTGCCTGATATTTTTGTCTGGGCTTTTGCCCCTACGAGCAATATAAACAAAGAGATTGCGCTGGTCAGTGCATGCTTTTTCATTGGTGCCGTCTGAATGGGATGACACAAATGTAAATTAGTTTACGTTATAAACTACAATGAATAAACTTATTTTTTGGGTCAACGTCACTTTCCGGGGAGTAACCTGTTTTATCACGCATGCTGCATTCGTAGCAGGCTTTCGTGCTCAAAAGGCCGGCAGCACAACGAACCCGCGGGATAACCCATCCCGATGACTATCGGGACACACACAAAGCTTAACGCACGTTGCATTAGTCTGTTACACGGCTTTTCCAAAATCCCGGTTTATTGCATAGACTCTCGATAAAAAACGTTTGATACTCCTCATTCCGGTACGAAACGTTCGGAAATCTGTCGGAACAGGAATGGAACCTTAGGGAATGTATCAGGAACATTAGAGGGCAGCTTACAACCTTGCAAAGGCATCACGTAGCCTTGATAAGGAACCAGAGGGAAAGTATCGGGAACCTCGGGGAACATGTCGGGAACCCTGGGGAACATGTCGGGAACCCTGGGGAACATGTCGGGAAGCTTAGGGAACATGTCGGGAAACTAAGGGAACATGTCGGGAATCTTGGGGAACATGTCGGGAAACTAAGGGAACATGTCGGGAAGCTTAGTAAACATGTCGGGAAGCTTGGGGAACATGTCGGGAAGCTTGGGGAACATGTCGGGAACCTTAGTGAACATGTCGGGAAGCTTGGGGAACATGTCGGGAAGCTTAGTAAACATGTCGGGAACCCTGGGGAACGTGTCGGGAACCTCAGGGAACATGTCGGGAAGCTTAGTAAACATGTCGGGAAGCTCGGGGAACATGTCGGGAAGCTTAGTAAACATGTCGGGAAGCTTGGGGAACATGTCGGGAAGCTTAGTAAACATGTCGGGAACCTTGGGGAACATGTCGGGAAGCTTAGTAAACATGTCGGGAAGCTCGGGGAACGTGTCGGGAAACTAAGGGAACATGTCGGGAACCTCAGGGACCGTGTAAGGAACCTTAGGGAATGTGTCGGGAACCTCAGGGAACGTGTAAGGAACCTGAGGGAATGTGTCGGGAAGCTTAGGAAACATGTCGGGAACCTCGGGGAAACATGTCTCTGGCTGGACCAACATGCAGCAGTCATTCGATCTCTGCCCCCCAGCTTGACATGGACCCTGTTTTTTTACCTCCTATAAAGATTCTTATACTGGGAGCTATAATGCTGCCATTTGATTTTTAGGATTGGAAGCCGCAGTATAACTGAATCTACGTGGCTTTCGCGAAACTACATTCCTTTAACCCACGAAGATTCAGTTAATAAGTAATGGAAGCAGAATTTCGAAGGGCGCTTATTTCCCTACAATCTTATATTCCGTCCTCCGGTTTATTTGCCGGTGTTCGGGTGTGTCATTGGGAACCTGGGGCTGGGTATCGCCAAAACCTTTATAGGTTAAACGCTCTTTTATAATGCCATTACCAACGAGGTAGGCATACACGGCCTTCGCCCGGTTTTCGGAAAGAAGCTGGTTTTTCTTTTTATCGCCCACATTATCGGTATGACCGCGCAACTGAATTTTAAGGGTTTTGTTTGAACTCAGAAAGGCAAGCAGTTTATCGAGTTCAGCCTTCGACTCCGGCCGGAGATCGGACTTGTCGGTATCGAAAAACACATTTTTAAGGGGCTCCACTTTTCCGGTATCGATGGGTTGAAGAGGAACATCCATCAAAAAAGGTTTTGTTTTGTCTGTTGCCGAACTCATCGAAAAATTACCTGAGTAAAAAAGATAGCCGGGTTTGGAAACGTTCAGGGCATAGTCTTTATTTGAGGTAAGCGTCATAAAGAATTCTCCGCTGCTCCGTTCTGACAAGGAGGTATAGATTGATTTTTGTGTAGAGAGGTCGATCAGTTCAAAGCTTGCTTCCAGCGGCTTTTTTGAAACTGCATCGTACACTTTTCCCTTTAAATAGGTGATCAGTTCGGGGCGGGCATTGGGCGGCAGGTCGAAATAATAAAAATCCAATCCTCCAAACCCTCCCGGGCGTTCGGATGCGAAATAGGCAATCTTTCCGTTCGGGTCGGCCATGATGCTGTTTTCATCACCAAACGTATTTATTGGATAGCCGAGGTTAACCGGTTCGCCCCAATCTCCATCAGGCTGGCGTTTGCTGACATAAATATCAAGACCGCCCATGCCAGGCAGCCCATCGGACGAAAAATACAGGGTCATGTTGTCGGGATGGATAAACACGCTTTCTTTCTGACCGGGAGTATTGATCTTATCATTCAGTTTAACAGGAACCGAAAACTCACCGTTCTCGTTGATATGAGAAACGTAGATAAACTTGTCGTGTGTGCTGTGGTCTTTGGCAATATGCCCCCGGATGAAGTAAAGCGATTTGCCGTCCGAAGAAAACGAAGGCTGGCTTTCCCAATCTGCCGTACAAACCGGAGGGCCCACATTCTGGGGTTTTGACCAATGACCATTGACGAGCACGGAATAAAAAATATCGCAGCTTCCATACCCGCGCCGGGTAGGTCCGTAATCCAGCTCACTTCGTCCTTCCGAACAGGCGGCAAAGAACATGATCTTTCCATCGGCCGAGAATGCCGGGGCACCTTCGTTGTAAGGGGTATTCACTTCACTCACCGGCAGCGCCGGCTGCCAAACGCTGTCCTTTTTCTCGCTGCAATAAAAATCTTCCTGCGAATCTGATCCCGAAGTCCTGAAATTTCGTGTGAACAGGAACTTCTTTCCATCCACGGTGATGGCCGGAAAATATTCATGGGCCTTTGTATTGATGTTTGGCCCCATGTTCACCGGTTTAAAATCAACCGGGTGCTGCATGGCATCAATGGCAAACTTGCAATTGATCAGGTTTTTTCGGGCAACCAATTCCATATCGGGATCGAGGTATGGGGCCGACAGGTATTTTTCGAAATGAGTCTTGCTGTCTTCATAGTGCCCCCTTTTCAACTCGATATTTGCACAGGCATAAAAAGATTCCCAGTGAGGCCGGGGGTTATGTTCAAAAACCTTTTTGTATTGTTCGATGGCTTTGTCAAATTCCCGGTGGTCCACAAAAATATTTGCCCGGAGTTCATATACTTCCGAAAAATCGGGGTCTTTTTTCTCTGCCTCATCGAGCAGTCCGAGGGCATCTTTGTCGTTTCCTGTTTTGTAATCCTTTAAGGCATTTTCAAAGTAGTGGATCGCCTTTTCATTCATGGTCGAATACTTGCCTGGAAGCGCTGTCTGCGCATAGGAAGAAAGAAAGAGAAAGAGAAAGAGAAAGAGAAAACCATTTTTCTTCATAAAAGCTTGGATTTGAAAAATAAAATGACAAAAACCGGATCCTGGTCTAAGGAATATGCATGTATTTATGGGTCTGCAAAGAAACATTCCATTTCGGGTGGTTCATGACATATTCAACAATAATCGGCATCATTTCGGCGGCCTTGCTCCACTCTGGCTGCAAGAAAAGTTTGCATCCCGTCCGTACGAGCGCAGCATACGTCTCGCCCCATTCCAGGTCGTGTTTGTTGTGTACAATCACTTTGAGCTCATCGGCCTTCTGAAGACATTCAGGCAGCGGAGCGGAGGTCTTTTTGGGAGAAAGACAGATCCAATCCCAGGTTCCTGTTATCGGATAGGCGCCTGATGTTTCGAGGAATGTTGCAATGCCCTTTTTCTTTAATCCTTCGGTGAGGCATTGCAAGGGGTACATGGCAGGTTCTCCACCGGTCACCACCACCGCCTTGGCAGGATAGGCTGCTGCATGTGCAATGATTTCATCTACGGCAGTGGGCGGGTGCAGAGCCGCATCCCAGCTTTCTTTCACGTCGCACCAATGGCAACCTACATCACATCCTCCTACGCGGATAAAATAGGCGGCTTTGCCCGAATGGTAGCCTTCGCCCTGTATCGTATAAAACTCTTCCATCAATGGGAGCACGCTTCCATCGGGAGGTATGATCGTTTTCTTTTCTTTCACAGTAGTTGTCATTCCGTTCGGTTCAATTCATTCCAGGCCGTCCAGGCCATAAGCCCCATTCCGACGGCCAGTGCATTTTCATCGATGTCAAACGTATCTGTATGCACACCCGATGTAATGCCTTTTGATTTATTTCCGGTACCCAGTCTGTAAAAACAGGCAGGAACGTGGTGCGAATAAAAGGCAAAGTCTTCGCCGGTCATACGGAGCGGAAGCTCTTCCACATTTTCCTCGCCCAGGTATTGTTGTGCATACCCGATTGCCCTGGCTGTCGTTGCTTCATCGTTTGCCAGATATGGATAGCCTGCCCTGACCTCGAAGATACAGGCTCCTCCCCGCTTCATAGCTATTGTTTCGGCTATGGACACCATTTTCGAGTGGGCTTCCTTCCTCCAGGCTTCGTTCATCGTCCTGAACGTACCTTCAATCTTTACCTCAGCCGGAATGACATTGGTGGCGCCATTGGCAATAAACCTGCCAAACGCAAGAACAGAGGGGGCCGGGATATCCTTTCCAAATACATCTTGGAGCGTGCTTACTATTTCGGCTGCAATTAGAATCGGGTTATTATAATCAGCAGGCATAGCGGCGTGACCGCCTTTGCCTACGACAGTAACATAGAGCTCATCTGTCGAGGCCATATACATACCTTTACGGAAACCCACCTTACCTGTTTCCATAGAAGGGAAAACATGCTGGGCAATAATGGAGGCCGGTACCGGATTTTCGAGAACTCCGGCCTTGATCATCAGCGATGCACCACCCGGAAGTTTTTCCTCTCCCGGTTGAAAAATAAGACGTACCGTTCCTTCAAAGCTCTCCCTTAATTCCTGAAGAATGCGTGCAGCGCCGAGCAAGGAGGCGGTATGAACGTCATGACCGCAAGCATGCATCACCCCCGGGTTTACGGAGCAATAATCAAGGTTGTTTTTTTCCAGAATAGGCAGGGCATCCAGATCGGCACGGAGTGCGATGGTCCGAACATCCGGATTACGTCCTTTGATTTCGGCCACAATACCGGTCTCTACAATACCTGTTTGAAAGGAGATGCCATAGCCTGTCAGTATGGACGCAACATAGGCTGCTGTTTTATACTCCTCGAACGAAAGTTCGGGATGGCGATGCAGGTGCCGTCTGACAACAATAAGTTCGGGAAGAAGTTGTGAAGCACGTTGCCGGATGGCGGAGAGTATCTGTTCCACGTTATTTTCCAAAAAACATTTTCAGGCTTACGAGCAGCAAGAAGGAGGCAAACACTTTCTTCACTGTTTGCTGATCGAGCGAGATGCTGATCTTCGATCCGATATAGCCTCCAACTACAAAAGTCGCCGCAATAACAAGCGTAGAAGGAATGTTCACATACCCTCCCTTATAATAATTCATGACCGCCAAAAAACCTGCAGGAAGGAGCAATACAGCCAGTGAAGTTCCCTGTGCATTGAGCTGCGAATAACCCAGAAAAAGCACCAGGGCAGGAACAATGATAAGGCCCCCGCCAATTCCAACCATTCCGCTCAGGATGCCCGAAGCAAGACCGATAAGCAGCAGGAGCAAGAGAGAAGTAGTATCCATAGCACGTTTTTTCATCGTCTGAAGGCGGATCAAAAATCCTGTGAAAGCGATAAGTAGGTAATGCGTGGAAGGACCACACCATCCTCCACACCCCGTGCAAAGTCAAGTCTTACGAAATAACCAAAGATGCGTGTCCGGAACCCGATTCCAAAACCTTCAACAATGGGGTTCTCATGGTTTTGGATCGTCACGGTGATGGGCATACCGGCATTTCCGCCAACAATGGTGGTATTGAGTGAGTTTTCGGCCGAATAGGGCGAAGCCCCGTTCCAGGCTGTTCCCGCATCGGCAAAAAGGATGACCTGGAAATTATTGATGAAATCAGAACGGATCGGGCGGCTGATGAGGTATTTAAAAATAGGCCAGCGGATTTCTTCGTTCAAAAGCACATAGGAATTCCCGTTCCGGATGTTCTGATAAAAACCGCGCATGGGTGTGGCAACGGTCTGAAAACCATAGTTCTGATCATCCGCAATCCGAACCGAGTGATCAAACTGAGGGTTGAACCAATTGTCGACCCCACCCATGTAATAGATCAGTTTTTCGGCCCCGGTCGAAGTGCTTCCCGAAAGACGGCTGGCCCAGATCAGATCGCGGTGTATCTTTTGATAATACCTGAAATCGGCCCCGATCACGGTCATATCCGTTGCTTTGGCATCCACTTGTTTATAATATTCATAAAATATCTTAAAGCGCAAACCGTTATAGAGGTTCAGACCTTTGTTCAGTGTATTGTCGAATACATAGGTCAGGTTACCGATGGCCCAGTTATCGTATTCCTGCGGACGGGTCAGACTGATGTCATCCGACGCAAGATAGACCGTCTGATCGTTTCGGTAGGTAAGGCTGCCCTGTATCCTGCTTACTTCGCTGAATGGCCAGCGCAGGCGATAGATGGCTTCGTTGGTGTGAATCTTGATCAGGGAGCCATCGTCGGCGGTGACATCAAGCAGGGATTCGCGGTGAAAGACAAATTGTTTATCCAGTCGATTTGTCCTGTCGTCGTAGCTCAGGATATACTCGTTGCTGCTAAGATCGCCGGCAATACGCACTCCCCCTACAATCTTATGATCCTCGAGCAGATCGGTCATGCCAATTTTAAACAACCCGTCAATGCCGGGGTTGGTATACACCGGGCTGCCCCCCCCACTGAATTTCTGATAGCTTGCATTCAGAAAACTGTTATCAAGCTGTGTCACCACATATTCGGTGGTATACTGGATTTTATAGTTACGCTGAAGCGGGAGGATAAAATCATCTTTCGGCAAGAGGTGTTTGATTGAATCACGGCGGGCCGAGGTATCTTTTACCATTTCCGGATTTTTTAAGACGAGGCCGGGAGAGGTATCCTTTTTCTTCGTTTTATCAAAGTTGTAATTATTGATATTTACATTGCTTGTATCTTTCGAAGGCCCGTATTCGGTTACGTGTACAGTAACCTTCTCCATACCTCCCGCAGGTTTGGAAGGCGCCGGGGCTTCTGCTTTGGCGGCGTTTTTCTTGGCAGCAGCCGAGTCGGCCGAACTGGTGACTTTAGGCACCCGGAGGCTTTCATTGCGGAAAGGGGTTGTCTTGAGTTTCAGCCCTGCCGGTGGGAATGTCTGCTCATCAATGGGGCGTATATACATATGGTACTTCCCGTTTGAAAAAACCACTTCTGCATATTTGCCTGCTTTCAGGCTGACATCCTGTTCGATGATATTCCGCCGGTAGTTGGTTACCGGAACAGAGCTTACAAAATAATTGTAATGAGCTGCCGTATCGACATACGCAATGGTGCTGTCGAAATGCCCTACATACCGGTTCATCACCCCGTTCGCATCACTCAGGTAGGTGAACCGCTCTCCGTCAAAATCGGAGGGCATGACCTCATTTATTTTTGGCGTACGGGTAACACGGTAAAGTACGTTCGATTTTGTTTTGGTATTGTAGATAAACAGATCGGTAAAATGGCTCAGGTTGGTTTTGGGATCCTCCATATTACCCCGCAGGGTATCATTTACCCGGTTGGAAGAAAAAATGATCTGGGTTGATTTATTGATAAAGCGTGGATGCAGGTCGTCATAAATATCCTTGGTGATCTGTTCTGAATTATTTCCGGCAATGGAATAAATATAAATATCACTTTGTCCCTTTTGCATGGCCGACATAACCATTTTCTTGCCCTCGTCATCGTATGACATATCGAGCACCTTATCGAAATTGTCGAGGGGCCGGCTTTCCTTTTCCCCGGTTTCGAGGGTGTAAAAGGTCAGAAAGGTACGGCCGTTTACTTCAGACACATAGGCAAACAGTTTGCCCGAAGGGTGCCAGGCGATGATGGGGTAAGTGTAATCATTGATCCGATCGAGCTTGTGCCCGTATTTGAGGATCCTTTTCTTTTTTCCCTTTTCAATATCATAGAGCCAGAATTTCACCTTACCCATTTCGTTGGTGACATAGGTGTAATATTTTCCATCAGGACTCAGTTTTAACTGACTGTAAACCCTGGCTGCTTTCACCTTTTTGGGTCTGAGCAGTTCGGGATCTTTGGGTTGAACCGCGGTGGTATCCGAATATTTGTACCGGTCGGAATAGTAGTTGATCCAGTCGGCAGTCAGGTTCTTGGTCGACACTCCGAGCACAAAAAGGAATGAGCTCTCGATATTGCGGCTCACCTTGGTCATGTACAGAATATTTGAGACCACGCCTTCACCATAGGTTTCCACAATGTAGTTCCAGATACTTTGCCCGGCTAGCGTTGCATCATCGCCTGTGAGACGATTGAATATTTTATACCTGCCGCTCAAAATACCATCCTTCACCCTGTTATCCACATCGGTATTCCACTTGCGGGAGGAATAAGCAATGAAGCCTTTTGTATACCACTCAGGCAGATTGAGCAGGGTCGAATTTTTGAGCATATCTTTCAAGGCGCCTCCGTACATCATATCGTTAAACAAGACTTCGCTGATCCCAGCCTTGATCTGCTCATCAAGCTTGACGTGATCTCCATCGAAATAAACGAACACTTTACGGCCCACAATATGGGTTACACCGCCCACATTCGCTTGCCCGTCGCCTTCCAGGCCTATATTGCTTTGCCGGTATTCTTCGTATTTATTGTAAATGATGAACTGGATCTTCTCTTCGGTGGAATGGTCCATAAACTTTTCGACCTCGTCCAGGTATTTCTTCGCTGCATGAGCCGTATAGATTGCAACCTCTCTTCCGCCTACGTTGAAATAGGTTTCGAACCGATCGAATTTATAAACCGACCAGATAAAATCTTTGAACTGTAACCTGTTCTTTCCAAAATCCTGCTGGGAACCACTGTAAAACTGGGCATGAATAAAAGAGGAAGAAAAAAGCAAGAGAAACAGGAACAGGCGGGAAGGTGCGCTTTTTTTAGGATGAAAAATCATGGAAAGAGATGTGTACTGAATGCGAATGCGTTGCATACTCCCGATTTGAATTTCCTGTTTAGATTTCAAGAAAGCTAATTTACGGATGTTTGCCAGATTATCTCCTAATATCTGGCTAGAAAACATGTATTCCAGCCGATTGGGGAGAGATCGTCAAGCCCTGACCATGCCTCCCCTCGTCAACAAACACCGGGTGCCGAAACAATTCGTTATTTTTGCGGCAAAACCGGTAAAATGATAGCAATTCACTCCTTTTGTTTTTGTCCATTCCAGGAAAACACCTATATCCTTTCTGATGATACAAAGGCATGTATTGTGATAGACCCAGGCTGTTATGACGACCGGGAGCTGAATGAACTGACGGAATACATCCATTCCAGGGGCCTCATCCCCACCCATCTGCTCAATACCCATTGTCATATCGACCATGTTTTTGGCAATAAATTTGTGGCTGATCAGTATAAACTGGATCTGTCTATACACCGGAAAGACCTTACTACACTCGGATCATTGATGCAGGTGGCTGCCATCTATCAACTCAATGCCGAACCTTCGCCTCAACCCACGCATTTCCTGGACGAAGGCGACCGGGTACAATTTGGCGACAGCGTTCTGGATATTGTCTTTACCCCGGGCCATTCGCCCGGAAGCATTTGTTTTATCAGCCATGCTCAAAAATTTGTGATCGGGGGCGATGTGCTCTTCCGCGAAAGCATCGGCCGTACCGATCTTCCGGGCGGGAAACATGCCGATCTGATCAACAGCATCCGACAAAAACTCTTTACTCTGGGAGATGACTATACGGTCTACTCAGGCCATGGGCCAGCCACGACAATCGGTCATGAGAAAAAGCACAATCCGTTTTTAAAAGCGTAGGCATTAAAAGGCACGGCGGCCCGATCGAATTGATCTTGTTCAGGCAGGAATCGTCTTCATTTCCTGTAGGCTTTTCAGGCCTTTTTCCAATTCGGCTGCGAATTTCAGAATTTCATCACCCGTATGCTGCCCCATGATAGCTATCTGAAGCTGGTTCCTCACCTTGAGGTAACCGCTGTTGTAACTGGTTTCAATCCCGGCCTTTTTAATCAGATCACCCAGTTCGGAAGCATTGATCCCCTTTCCGGGAATGATGGTAGTAATATGCGAGTAAAAACGGTAGTCTTGATTGACAACCGTGATGTCTTTTATTTTCAGCACTTTTTCGAGCAACAGTTTCGAAAGCTCTTCCACCTTCTCAGTCTGGCTTTGACGGAGCGAGTACTCAACGGCCTTGTTCAGGGCCATGACCAGGTTTGAGGAAATGGTGAAGGGAATACCTCCGTTTTTAAAGTAATGCCCCAGATCAAGATAGGAAGGAATGGCGGGGTTGGGTTCGAGTTCGGAACGGGTAAATACAATGGCTATACCTGCAAACGAGGCCAGGCCCTTCCCGCTCGAACAGGTGGCCATAAAAATATCTTCCAGCCTAAGCGGGATATTCCCGATGGTGCTCATCGCATCGACACATACATTTATCCGGTATTTATTACCGAGTGCGCAGAGTGCGTCAAGATCGGCAACACATCCTGTTGACGATTCACAATGTGTAAAGAGCATCCAGCCTATTTCCGTTGCCTGTTTCAAAACATTTTCCACCAGGGCCAGATCATGTTCCTGCCCCCATTCTTTGCGGCAGACCTCAAAATCGGCCCCTTGTTTTTCGGCTTGCTGGATCAGGCGGTTTCCAAACTCTCCGTTGGTGAGGATCAGGCCTTTTTTACCCGAATGCTTGAGTTGGGCAATCATGGCCTCGTTGGCCAGGGTGCCCGAACCGGTCATAAAAACAACGTGTTTGGCGCCGGTGGAGCTACAGATTTTATGCTCCAGATTTTTAAAGGCTGCGACAAAATCATCGGCACGGTGAGATACCGGCATACGCCCGAATATTTCCCTGACATCGGGAGGAATAAAAATGGGTCCGGTGGTAAGGTTAATCGATTCTGAATTTTTCTGCATAACGCTCAATAAATTTATTCACGTCGAGGTACATGGGTTGATAAAGGGCATCCTCTTTCCCGATGAGTTTATAAAACCCGCAGAACCCTATCTTTTCGTAGAGCTTAATCTGCCTGGTTGTACCCGATATCAGGACAAGATTGTATTCGAGGTCATACCCCCATTCCACGATTTTCTTTGCCAGCAAAAAGAACACCTTTCCTCCCCGGTTCGAAGGCTTCACCGAAAGAAGCCGGATCTCGAGGGCCTTCTGAAACGGAGGCAGGTGTTGTTCAATCTCAGGGATTTTAAGATCCAGAGAAAAAGGCCGCTGATCATTGATGGCCACCATACCTATAAGCTCTCCCCGGCACATAGCCACGATATATTTGTTTTTCTCGTGGAGCTTGTCAATCAATATTTTTCGGCCATTTGACTCATGCTGAGGTATTTCCTCCACAAAAGTCTCATAATTTAGCTTATGGACCTGGGCTAATTCGTCTTCCGTTTCGGCAAACTTAACGGTAATCTGATCTTTCATCTTCTAATATACTCTTTCTGAAACAGTAAATCAAACTGGGTCTGACTCTTGAATCTGATGATGGTTTAATAACTTTAATATCATCTTTTGCTTAAACACAAATATAGAAATTCTATGAATAGTATAAAACCAGGACTTTACCGTCACTACAAAGGAAAAGACTACGAAATCATCGGAATCGCCCGGCACAGCGAAACGCTGGAAGAGTTTGCGGTGTATAAAGCGCTCTATCAGACCGAAGGACAAAACCTCTGGATCAGACCCATACAAATGTTCTCAGATATGGTGAAGGTTGAAGGGGTTGAACAACCCCGGTTTCGGTTTCTGGGTTAAACATGTGGCTTTACCTGGAAGCATGGGGCAGACCATCCGACGACGAGAACGAATTCTTTGAATGTGGGCATTTGCGCTGGTTGATAGAACGCGGATTATTAGGATGGTTATGATCTTTTAAGATTTCAGTGTAAATCATTTTTTATCATTGCAATCCTAATCATTTGCGTTCTATCCTTTAGTAGTATACCCCACTCTTTTGGCCCCTTTTTCACAAAGCCCACTACCATTACCCCGCTTGCTCCTGGCTCCCCGGCTCTTTTGCATATCCGTTTATCTCCAACACAATGGCCTTGCCTATTTCATCCAGCCCGTCTTTAATTGTGAGCAATGCTCCAAGTCTCAACTGTTTTCCAAACCCTACAGGCGCTTCCAGCACGCCAGGTATGACCACCTGTTCTCCCTGTAGAATCTCTTTTTTATATACCTCGAGCTGCAGTGTTGTGCAATAGCCCTTGGTATCGATGATATAGACTTGGGGGCGATAGATGCCAAAAATGGGTTTCTTTCTGAAACTCTCAAAAAGAAGGGTAACCTTCAGAAGGCCTTTGGTATAGATCATCAGATCAGACTGAGGAGTTTGTTTTCAACCTCCTGGCTGTCCCATTTGGTTTCAATGCCGGGTATCTGCATGATCTGTTGCATAATAGCTTCCTGTTTTTCCCCGGCTTTCAGGGCTTCTGAATAACGTATATCAGGACTGTAGGTCACCATCGAATAAAGCGGGATCCATTTCTCCGGGTATTTGCTGTTGAAACGGGCCTCGATTTTCTTTTGCAGCAAGAAACGCGGGTCGGCAGTTTTGTCGCGCATTTCCACAAAGTTGGCGATGGCCAGATCGGCAATGGCATCGGCATCGGGTTTACGCAAGTGCTGGTATTCGGCAAAGATATGCGCCCAGTTTTCCTGATGTTTGTCAATAAGCTTATCGAGCACCACACAATCTTCAAAACCGCAGTTCATACCCTGTCCAAAAAAGGGCACAATGGCATGGGCCGCATCGCCGATAAGGGCTATTTTATCATCAAAGGTCCAGGGCCAGCATTTCACGGTAACGAGCGAGGAGGTAGGGTTGTCGAAATAATCGATGGCCAGGGTAGGCATCAGTTCGAGGGCATCGGGGAATTCGGTTTTAAAAAACTCATGTACATCTTCTCTGGTCTTTAAGGCCTGGAACGATTTTTCGCCTTCGAACGGGAAGAACAAGGTGCAGGTAAAGCTTCCGTCGAAATTCGGAAGGGCAATCATCATAAAATTGCCGCGTGGCCAGATATGCAGGGCATTTTTTTCGATCAGAAAAGAGCCGTTGGGGCCCGAGGGAATGTTCAGTTCTTTATACCCCGCTTCGATGTAATGCTGCTTGTATTCAAACCGGTCGGCACTCAGTTGCATGCTCAGACGAGAAGCCGCAAAGGCCCCGTCTGAACCAAAGATCAGGTCGCTCGGGATGCTCGTTTGCTTACGGGTTTCGCTGTTTTCAAAAACTGTTCTATTGCCTGCACGGTCAATTTGGGTGCAACGCTCATTAAAATGAATGTTTACATTGGCTTGCCGTTCGGCCAGGTCCATGAGTTTCATATTTATTCCTGCCCGTGATACGGAATAGATAGCCTGGTCATTTTTTCCATAAGGCTGATACGCCGACGACCCGTCGCGATGATGTATCGCACGTCCATACATGGGTATTGCAATCTTGCGTATTTCACCGGCAATGCCAACGCCCTCCAACCCTCGCCAACCTCTGTCGCTCAGGGCCAGGTTGATCGACTTACCGGCCGAGATATCGGCTTTGCGCATATCGCTGCGACGTTCGAACAGATCTACCTGATAGCCCCGTTTGGCAAGATAAATCGAGAGCAGAGAGCCGACAAGACCGGCGCCAACGAGTGTTACTTTCTTTTGCATAGTTTCCGGTTGATTTAGAAAGACGAATATAGGAACAAACCCGCTGATCGGTATACGGAACAACTGTCAGAATCACTCTTTTCAGGTCGCTTTGAGTATGATTTTTCTCAGGCTTATGAGTAGCGGGTCTACGCCTTCTTTAAATTCCTCATACTTCCCGGCCAAAATCCTGAAATGGCTGTCCATGAGATCAGCGATGGATCGGACTAAACTAATACCAACATTGGAGAATAGGGGGCAAGGTCAAAAGTTGGGGAGTAGCCGACTTTCTGTATCAAAAACGTGAGGACAAAGATCGTTTGAGTGAAAAAATTCGGTCAAGCCTCCGGCAGAATCGTGATCTAAATCAGCATTTTTGTTAAACATGCTCCGATTTGTAAAAAAACTGGTTTTCCAGGACTAAGAGTGATTTTAGGCACGGAAGTGATTAGAGGACGTGCATCTTTAATGGGTATTCATTCTGTTTGCTTACCACGGCTTCCAAACCTTTTGCCATGTACTTCGGTTTGATTTACCCGTACTTCAAACCTTTTTTCCTTTACTTCGGTTTGATTTACCCGTACTTCAAACCTTTTTTCCTTTACTTCGGTTTGATTTACCTGTACTTCAAACCTTTTTACCCCGCCTTCGGTTTGATAACCATGGTCTTCAAACCTTTTGCCATGGCTTTCAAAATCAGTAACCCCGCACTTAGAATACGGGGGATGTCATCCCCCGTATTCTAAGCGCGGGGTTACTGATTAGGTCTGTGAGGCGAAAAATGGGAGAGGCAGAAACATTTCCGTTAATTAAATGACATTGCGCTAAAGCGCGGGGTCACTTATTTCAATACACTCCGTATTAAAGAATCATTGAACCCTATGACTGTCTGAAACATACTAGCTGCACGCGTTTTAACCCGCATTTTTCAGTTGAAGATGGCTAACCCGCCAGCTCTCAGGAGCAGCGGCCTGCCTGCCGTAGCTTAGAGGCTTGCGCGACGGCAGGCAGGGATAACCCATCCCGATGAATATCGCGACTGCACAAAATCCAAACGCGCCGAACCCGCCCGGCCAGGGCACGTCAGTGATTTGCCGTTCGGACGGGCAGTAGTGCACTACGTTTCTACTGTTCATTTTGGGTTTATCTAAAAAGGGTAAATCCCAGAAAATGACGTTGACCCGAGAATAGAGGTAGGATGTAAGTAAGATTTAACGAGTAGGCCTGAACTGTGATTCTTGTGATTACAAAGATTGAATGATTAAAATGCTTTTCTGTTTGGCAATTAGTAAGATGCTACCCACCCGGTCAGATGCAATCAAAACCAGTATAAAATCAGGATAATCAACTCAATCATACCAATCACAGTTCAGACAGTTGTTACAGGCTGGGTTCAAGCTGATGCCGGACAGATCAAGGGCAGGAAGACAGAGGCTTTTGTGGGTGTCCGGATAGACACTTCCCGGCTTCGGATTGCCTCTATCCCGGTAGGCTAAGTGATTTCCCCGGAGTATGTTAAATCAATTTCAATCCTGAAGATCCGCTAAAACTGCGTTCCATCGCACAAAAATTTACAAAGCGGTATCTATATGAATTAATAATATGGAGTGAGATACTTGAAGGAATCTCTTTCATGTTCCCAAATCGCAACTTTAAAATTTCAAATCTTACACAATATTGACTTCCCGCTCCAGTCTTACCCCAAATTTTTCCAGAACCGAATCAAGTACTTGTTGGGATAGCTCAAAGATCTCCTTCCCCGTTGCTTTTCCATAATTGACCAGCACCAGGGCCTGCAGCTTGTGTACACCTGCATCGCCCAAAGTCCTTCCCTTCCATCCGGCCTGTTCGATGAGCCAGCCGGCAGCTAATTTCACACGGCCATTATCGAGCGGATAGCCAACGATGCCCAAAAAACCGGTCTGGAGCAACGCAAATGTTTCGGCAGAAACTTCGGGGTTCTTAAAAAAACTCCCGGCATTGCCGATCACTGCCGGATCGGGAAGCTTGCTCCGGCGTATGTTGCAAACAGCCTGACTGATAGAAGCAACGCTCAGTTCTGTTGCCCCCATCACCTCCAGTTCTTTGGCGATGGCCCCGTAAGCCGTATTAAATACCGGTTTTTTGCGCAGCCGAAGCGTCACCGATGTGATGACGTACCAGCCCCTGGCTTCGCGTTTAAAAACACTTTCCCTGTATCCGAACCGGCATTGGGCCGCATTAAACCGTTCAATATGGTCTTCTGCTATATGGAGGGCTTCGAGTTCGTGGAAGACCTCTTTAAATTCAACCCCGTATGCCCCGATGTTCTGCATCGGCCCAGCCCCCACATTGCCCGGGATGAGCGACAGATTTTCGATGCCCCCATACCCCTTGCCGATGCAGTGCATCACCAGCCCGTGCCAGTTCTCGCCTGCTCCGGCCCGGATGTAGACAAAATCTGCATCTTCTTTTACTTTTTCAATACCCGTGATGTTGTTTTTCAGGACCAGGTAATCAAGCTTGGTCTGGGTAAAGAGCAGATTACTTCCTCCACCCAGGATCATGTTGCGGGCCTGATTGAATCGGGGATCCTTCAATACCCCCCGTAGTTCGGCAACCGATGCAGGTTCTGCAAAATAACGTGCATAGGCTTCTATACCAAAGGTATTGAGCGTACGCAAGGGGTGGTTCTCGAAGATTTTCATCGGCTCAAATGTAGGAATGAATACCCGGCATAGCCATGAAAGGAACCGGTTTTATACACAACCCGATATTCATATCTTGGTGTATCTTTGCCCCTTGCCCAGCCCCTGCGAAGAATGAGAGTAATCGTATCTGTAATAAACGACCTGACTACCGATCAGCGTGTACATAAGGTATGTACCACTTTGCACAGCATGGGCTATAAAGTTACCTTGATCGGGCGTCTGCAACGCAAAAGCCTGAAACTCGACCCGCGCAGGTATTATACGCACCGCATGTCGCTCTGGTTTGAAACGGGCCCTCTGTTCTATGCCACCTTCCAATTCAGGCTTTTCTGCTTTTTACTCTTTCACAAAACAGATCTGCTCGTTGCCAACGACCTCGATACCCTACTGCCAAACTATCTGATATCGCTGTTAAAACGCATCCCGCTGGTGTACGACACCCACGAACTCTTTTGCGAAGTGCCCGAACTACAGGCGAACCCAGGTAAGAAAAAGATCTGGAAACGGGTGGAGCGATGGATCTTCCCAAAGCTCAAACGGGTTTTTACCGTGAATGATTCCATCGCAAAGATCTATGCCGAAGAATATAAGGTACCGATAAAAGTGGTCCGCAACATGCCACGAGCAGCCTTCTCGGCATTTGAACTGCCCCCCGCCACCCGTGTTGAATACGACCTGCCCCTTGACAAAAAGATTGTGCTCCTCCAGGGGGCCGGAATAAATATCGACCGGGGAGCCGAGGAAGCTGTACTGGCCATGAAATATCTGGAGGATGTCCTCCTTCTCATCATAGGCGATGGTGATGTGATCCCGCTTTTGAAAGAAATGAGCGGCAAACCAGGACTTACCGGAAAAATCCGGTTCATCCCCAAACTTCCCTTTGCCGAGCTGAAACGATGCACCCAACTGGCCGATCTGGGGCTCACGCTCGATAAGGATACAAACATCAACTACCGATACAGCCTGCCCAATAAATTGTTCGATTATATACTGGCCGGGGTACCGGTCATTGCCTCCAACCTGGTGGAAGTAAGGAACATTGTTGACCAGTACCAGATTGGATGCATCATACCCGATCATGACCCTAAAACACTGGCGCGGGTGATCAGCACAAGCCTGGAGAATACCGGACAACTGAAAATATGGAAGGAAAACACTAAACTTGCAGCCGGAAATTGTTGCTGGGAGAACGAAGAGAAGGTGCTTATCGGAGTCTATGAACCATTCCTGAAAAAAAAGAGCTTTTAACGGTCACAATCCTCTCCGGTATACAATACCTGGGAGGAAAAAATCAATTCAACAAGTCTTGACGGCCAAATATCTGCATATTGTTTCGTTTGATGTTCCGTTCCCTCCCAATTATGGAGGAGTGATCGATGTGTTTTACAAAATAAAGGCATTGCACGAAGCCGGGGTAAAAATCATCCTTCATTGTTTTGAGTACGGGCGGGAAGAGGCGCGCGAACTGGAAACCTATTGTGAACAGGTTTTCTACTACAAACGGCAGATGAACCGTAGCCTGTTGTTTCATACGCTCCCTTATATTGTGGTTTCTCGTCGCTCGGAAGTATTGATGGAGCGCTTGCTGAATGATCAACATCCGATTCTGTTCGAAGGACTGCACAGCTGCTACCACCTGAACGATATACGTCTGCGCGGAAGGATCTGTCTGGTCCGTAACCACAACATCGAACACGATTATTACAACAGCCTGGCCCAGGTCGAAAAATCGGTGTTCCGAAAGATGTATTTCAAACGTGAAGCCGTAAAGCTCCGGGCCTTTGAAAAGGTGATGACACTTGCATCATCGGTACTCGCTATTTCGCGGGCGGATGAAGAAACCTTAAAGAAACGCTATTCAAATGTACAGCTGGTTTCGGCATTCCATCCCAACGGGCAGGTTTCGATATGCACCGGACAGGGAAACTTTGCTCTCTACCATGGAAACCTCGAAGTGGGAGAAAACAACGAAGCAGCCATTTATCTTGCCACCCAGGTATTTTCCGACAGCAATGTGCCCCTTATCGTGGCCGGTAAAAACCCATCGGCCGAACTGGTGGATGCCATCTCCAAACAAAAAAACATTACACTCCAGGGAAATATCCTGACAAACGAAATTGACGTCCTCATCCGGGAGGCGCAGATCAATGTGCTGCCTACGTTTCAGGCTACCGGCATAAAACTTAAGTTGCTTGCCGCGCTTTTCAATGGACGGCATTGTCTTGTCAATTCGCCCATGGTAAGCAATACCGGTCTGGAAACACTTTGCTCGATTGCCGACACCCCGGTATCGATGCGTGCTGAAGTAGACCGGTTGTTTAATCTGTCTTTTGAGCCCGGCGCTATCATCCGGCGTGAACAGGTGCTTTGCCCCGCATTTTCGAATAGGGAGAGCCTGCAAAAGCTATTGAAACTTATTTGAGCGCAAGCCCCCGATCCGGGAACAACATCAAACAGCGTTACGCTACAGCGACTGACAACTCCGTTTAAAATTTAACTTCGGTTGGATCTACCACGGTTTCCGTTTCCCCCTTCATGGAGGGGCCAGAACGACAACAACGATTGGATGTTTTTCATTCCTGAACACTACTCCACAACCAGCGCCGAATCGAGCACCGCCCCATTCTCACATTTCAGTATACGCGAAGGGAACTTTTGGTACATCATGATATCATGGGTGGCAATAAGTACGGCCCTGCCGGTGCGGCTGATATCAAGCAGGAGGTTGATGATGCCTTCGGATGTTTCGGGATCGAGGTTTCCGGTAGGCTCATCGGCCAGGATCACTTCGGGATCGTTGAGCAGGGCCCTTGCAATGGCAATACGCTGCTGCTCCCCGCCCGAAAGCTCATGTGGCGATTTATGCGATTTGGTGACCATGCCCACCTTGGTGAGCACATCTTCTATGCGCTTTTCCATATCCGTCTTGCTCGTCCACCCCGTAGCTTTGAGCACGAAACGCAGATTCTCCTGCACAGAACGGTCGGTAAGCAACTGAAAGTCCTGGAATACGATACCCAGTTTTCGCCGCAGGAACGGAATTTCTTTGCGCTTGATCGTGCGCAGGTTATACCCGGCAATGCTTGCTTCGCCCTGGCTCAGGGACAGATCGGCATACAAGGTCTTGAGCAAACTGCTTTTCCCGCTTCCGGTGCGGCCCAACAGGTACACCAGTTCGCCTTTGTTGATACCGAACGAAACGGCACTCAGTACAAGATTGTGTTCCTGAAAGATGGAAATATTTTCGAGTGAAATGCTCTGGTCGAGGGTCATGCGGTGCTGTTTGCGAGAATGGAAAGTACGAATTTAGTCCCCATTTACAGACAAATACCCCCGATGCAACACAATAATCTTAACAGCTGTGCGTTCATAACTTAGAATCAAACCTCAAACCCACCCCTACGATAGAACGTACCTTTACCTATTAATTTTTTCATAAAAGAAATGAATAAAATGAGTGGTGTAAGATGGGTGTTGGCAGTTGTCCTGATGTGCGGTTTTAACCAAACGCTTCAGGCACAGAAAACAGCTATCTATACCGATAAGGATGCTGAATTTAAGCAGGGCCTTGATCTATTCGAAAAACAGCAATATGCCTCGGCCCAGCATTGTTTTATTGAAACAACGCTCGGGCTCACCGACCGCAATACGCTAGTCTGTTCTGAAGCCGACTATTACTCTGCGCTCTGCTCCATGGAGCTTTTTCACCGCGATGCCGAGTACCTCCTTAAAAAGTTTCTCAAAGACCATCCTGAAAGCCCTCGGGTAAAGAGTGTTTATCTCAACCTGGGCCGGTATAACTACCGCAAGAAAAACTACCACGATGCCATCGAGTGGTTCAACCACGTTGATAGTTATGACCTCAATGCCTCCGAGCGGTCGGAGTACTATTTCAAACGGGGTTACAGTTATCTGCAAAACAATTCGGATGAAAAGGCAAAGACCGATTTTGCAGAAGTAAAAGATGAACCGGGAGTATACGCTGTACCTGCGCTGTATTACCACGCCCATGTGCTTTATACCGAAAAGAGCTATGAATCGGCCTTGCAGGAATTCCAGAAACTGATCAAAGACCCCACCTTTGGCGCGGTGGTGCCGTATTACATCGCCCAGATCTTTTACCTACAGCACAAATACGAGGAAGTGATCCAGTATGCCCCCGATCTGCTCGATTCGGCCAGCACCAAACGGGCTCCGGAACTGGCCAGGATCCTGGGAGAATCGTATTTCAAGACAAACCGCTACAAAGAAGCCATCCCCTACCTCGAACGGTACCACAAATCGGCTCTGCTCAACAGGCCCGACTCGTATGAGCTGGGATATGCCTACTTTATGTCCGATAATTTTGATGCGGCCCTGCTTTCGTTTAAAGATGCCATCGGCCCCGACGACAGCCTGAGCCAGAATGCCTCCTATCACCTGGGTTGTTGTTATCTGAAAAAAAACAACAAACAACTTGCGCAAAATGCCTTCAGCGAAGCCTCCCGCATGCATTTCAGCAGGGAGATCCGCGAAGATGCCCTGTTCTCGTTTGCTGAACTTACTTATGAACTTTCCTACAGCCCCTTCAATGAAGCCATCAAGGCCTTGCAACAATATATTGCCGAATATCCGGGATCCCCGAAGGCTGATCAGGCCTATGCATTCCTTGTCAAGATCAATTTGGTGACCAAGAATTACGAAGAAGCACTCAAATCCATAGAAAGCATCAAGCTATTGAAAGAAGAACTCAAACCCGTCTATCAACAGATTGCTTACAACCGGGGGGTGGAACTTTACAACAATTTTGAGTACGATCCCGCCATCGCGCTTTTCAGGAAAGCCATGAAATACCCCGTTGATCCGGTTACGAATGCACTTGGCAAATACTGGACCGCAGAGGCTTCCTATCAAAAAGCCGAACGAAAACCGGATCCGCAGCTGTATGAAACCGCCCTCGACAACTACCGATTGTATATGGTAGCTCCTGGAGCTCCCCGCACACCCATGTACAACACCGTTGATTACGAAATCGGGTATGCGCTTTTCCAACTGAAACAATATCCCGAAGCGGTCATCGCCTTTCGCAAATACGTGCTTCAAAAAGAAGAACCGGCCGAAAAACGCTGCAATGCCTATATGCGTATTGGAGACGGCTACTATGTGACAAAAGATTTTCTGAATGCCGCCGATTATTACGACCTGGCGTTCAGTACAAAGACCGATAAGGGTTCGGAAAAAGATTATGCCCTCTACCACAAAGGAATGGCGCAAGGCCTGGAGAAGAAATATGAAAAGAAAATCGCTACGCTTGTTGCCTTGCTGAAGCTTTACCCCCAGTCGCCCTACACCGTTGCCTCCAAATATGAAGTGGCCCATACCTGTCAGCTCATCGACAAGCTCGATGAGGCCATACCCTATTACCAAAGCCTCATTACTGAAAACAACGGAAGCCCCTATGTACGTAAGTCGTACGATCAGCTCGGGCTGATCTATTACAATAAAAACGACTACGACAATGCCCTGCAGAGCTATGAAAAGGTGGTGAGCATGAACATCAATTCAGAGGAAGCCATAAACGACATCCCCCAGATACAGCATATTTATGAGGACATCAAAAAAGATCCCGAAGGTTATGCCACCTGGTTGAAACAGCATGGCAGGGATGTGGCGGCCTCACACCTCGATTCGGCCACGTACCAGATCGCAAACAGGTATTATACCGATGGAGACTGCGGGAAAGCGGTGGAGGCACTCGGAAAATACATTTCCAAGTACCCTTCCGGCATCTTTTGTACCGAATCAAATTTCATGAATGCCGAATGTAAACTCAAGAACAAAGACCTGGATGGGGCCCTGGGCGGATATAGCTATGTACTCAACCAGCCTTCCGGCAAATATACCGAGCCTTCGCTGAGAAGGGCTGCTGCCATCTGTTTCAACAAAGGCGATTTTAAAACAGCCTACGACGATTATTCAAAACTCGAAGCCTGGCCCCAGGATGCAAACGATGCTCGCATAGGCATGATGCGTGCTGCCTGGGCGCTGAAAGATTATGACAACGCCCCCATTGCTGCAAACAAAATACTTACCTCAGACAATGTCTCTGCCGATCTGGCTACCGAAGCCCATCTGGTGCTGGCCCGCTCGGCTATGCAAAAACAGAACACAGATCTGGCTTATAACGAATACGCATTGGCCAAGGCAGGCTCCAAAAATGAAAATGGGGCTGAAGCAGCCTATAACATTGCACTGATACAAAACATCCGAAAGGATTATAAACTGTCAGAAAAAAGTGTGTTTGAAATCATGAAGGAACAAGCCGGGTATAAGGTATGGGTGGGGAAGTCATTCCTCCTGCTTTCCGACAATTACATAGCCTTGAACGATACCTTCCAGGCCAAATATGTGTTGAACAATTTTATAGCCCATACCGATTTGGCCGATCTGAAACTACAGGCCCAGGATAAACTCAACAAAATACAGGAAGCCGAAAAAGCGAAGGCACTGGCAAAACCCGAAAAAGACATTACCATTCCGATGGATACTCCGGAAGATCAGAAACTGTTTGAGGACGATAAAAAAGAAACCCCGCAATGATGAACGCAACGAAATGGATACTCGTCCTGGTGTTTGTTGGTTTCGGCGCAACGACCCGTGCACAGAACGCTCCGATACCCGATGATCAGATAAAGACCATTGTCATTTCTGAATACATCCCTTCGATCAATGATCATCCGAAAAAAATTACGGAAACCCCCTCTATTCTCGATACCGTTGTGCATGCACCAAATACCGAGTACAAACTTGTTCCACGAAAATTCGACACCTACTACGCCGTTGACCCAATCAAGTCGGCAAAGATGGAAGGCGAACGTTTGGATGCATTAAATAAATTATACCTTAAAGGCGGGATAGGGAATTATCTGAGCGCTTATGGAGAAGGATTTTACAGCGCCGGACGTTCGAAAGACGATGACTACGGCATCCATGTCAGGCATTTCTCCTCTTCTTCGTCCGTGGGCGGCACACCAGGGTTTAGCGGGTACAGCGATGATGATGTGAACCTGTTTGGAACGAAATTCATCGGAAAACACTCGCTCGATGCCGACATTAATTATACACGCAACTCCGTGTATTTTTATGGCGATGACCTGGGCAGTTTCCAGCATGCCAAAGACTCTATTCATCAGTATTTCAATTGTGTTTCGGCCAATCTTGCCCTGCTCAGCCATTATCCCGACTCAACCAAGCTCAACCACAGTGTGAAGCTGAACTATTATTTCATGGACGATCATTACAAAACCAGCGAAAATAATCTAAAAGTTTCGGGTACTATGTGGCGTTACCTCCACGACGAGTTGGTTGGCATGGATCTCTCGGCTGATTACTACAGCGATCATGCCTTGCGTGACACAAACACCATGACCATCCTCCACCTCCACCCCTATATGGCTGCGGAAGGCGAAAAATGGGAAGTGAAAGTGGGTCTTTCGGCCTATGCCGAATTTAGCAAACAAGCCCCGTTTTATTCATTCATGCCCGATGCCGAGGCCAGTTATGACATTTACAAACACATTCTGACCCCATACGTTGCTTTCGAGGACGGCGACGTACGGAACAGTTACCGCTACCTGACATCCGAAAACCCGTTTGTAAACCCCGATGTTGTGGGAGGCATTCAAAACACACGGTATAAATACTCGGTCGTTGGGGGATTGCGTGGAGTGCTGAGCTCAAGCTTATCGTACGATGCACATGCATCCTTTGGAGAGGTTGAAAATGCGGCATTCTTCGTGAATGACACAGCTGATGCGCAGCACAATAAATTTACCGTTGTTTACGACGACGGGACCCTGTTCAAGGCCCATGGCGAAATCGGGTACCAGAAAACAGAAAAGCTCCATTTCCTGGTGAAGGCCGATTATATAAAATATTTCCTCTATCATGAATTGCATCAATGGCATACCCCGACAACACGCCTGACACTCAGCGCCAACTATAACCTCCGCGAAAAATTTCTGATCAAGGCCGATCTGTTTGCATTGAACGAGCAATATGCACCCGTTTATGCCCGCAGCGCCGGAGCCCCACATGCAGTGACGCTTACCACCAAGACCCTGGGCCCCTTGGTGGATGCAAACCTGGGTGTAGAATACCGTTACTCAAAATATCTTTCGGCCTTTCTGACCTGCAATAATATCGGGGCCTTAAAATATTATCAATGGAATGACTACCCTACCCAGGCCTTCAATTTACTTTTGGGTATCTCCTACATTTTCTAGCCTGGTTTGAGCCTGGCATTGCATGCAATTACCACTTGATAATTTTGATGAGGGGCAGCAGATCAGGACTGATACCGGTTAGATTAAACCGAGGCGGATCAAGAAGTAAATCCTACAAAATTTAGTATATTTTCTATTTACTCTTTCCTGCACGGATTACCAAGCATATAGTCTTGTTTTTTATGAACAAATGTTCATAAAACAAGAGCATTTTCACCCCCTTCCGCACCTTCTAAACCCTTAATATTCACTATATTTGAAGGATAAGGGAATCATACCAAAAACAGCAAAACAGTTATGGAAGAAATAGTGAAAGAGAATGTGTCTGCCTCTGAGTATTCAGCCGATAGCATACAGGTTCTTGAAGGTCTGGAAGCAGTCCGGAAACGTCCTGCCATGTATATTGGCGATATAGGTTTTAAGGGCCTCCACCACCTGGTATATGAAGTCATCGACAACTCCATCGACGAAGCACTGGCCGGACACTGTAAAAATATTGATGTCTGGATCAACGAGGACAATTCGGTTACCGTACGCGATGATGGCAGGGGCATCCCTACCGATATGCACCCCAAGGAGAAGAAATCGGCCCTGGAAGTGGTCATGACCGTGCTTCATGCCGGAGGGAAATTCGATAAAGATTCGTACAAGGTATCCGGCGGGCTTCACGGCGTAGGTGTTTCGTGTGTAAACGCGCTTTCTACTCACTTGCGGGTGGATGTTTACCGTAACGGGAAACAACATGCTCAGGAGTACTCAATCGGAAAACCCCTCTACCCGGTCAAGGAGATAGGCCCGACAGATTACCGCGGGACACAGGTCACCTTTAAGCCCGACGACTCCATTTTCATCGTCCATGAATACAATTATGAGACCCTGGCTACACGTATCCGCGAACTGGCCTATCTCAATAAAGGGATCAAAATCACCCTTACCGATAAACGGGCAAAAGACGAGAAGGGAAATCTCCTCACCGAAACCTTTCTCTCGGAAGGTGGATTAAAGGAATTTGTTGCCTTCCTGGATGCAAACCGCGAAAAACTTATTGAGGACTGTATCTATCTCGAAAGCGATAAGTACGGAGGAGTTCCGATTGAACTTGCAATGACGTACAATACCTCTTTTTCTGAAAATATCCATTCGTATGTAAACAATATCAATACACACGAAGGCGGAACCCACCTGGCCGGTTTCAGAAGGGGTCTTACCCGTACTTTAAAAGCATACGCCGATAAAGCCGGGCTCTTGCAAAAAGTAAAGCTCGAAATCAGCGGCGATGACTTTAGAGAAGGACTCACCGCTGTTATCTCCGTGAAAGTTCAGGAACCCCAGTTTGAGGGACAGACAAAGACCAAACTTGGAAACAACGAGGTGATGGGCTCGGTGGACACTGCCGTAAGCGAAATGCTCAGCAATTATCTCGAAGAACACCCCAAACAAGCCAAAGTCATTGTCGACAAGGTGATCCTGGCCGCCACGGCCCGGCATGCCGCCCGTAAAGCCAGGGAACTGGTTCAGCGAAAGAACGTGCTTTCGGGCACCGGTCTTCCCGGAAAACTGGCCGACTGCGCCAATAATGACCCGTTTGCCTGCGAACTCTTTCTGGTAGAGGGCGATTCGGCGGGAGGAACAGCAAAACAAGGCAGGAACCGCGATTTCCAGGCCATCCTTCCACTGCGTGGAAAGATCCTGAACGTTGAAAAAGCCATGGAATACCGGATCTACGAAAATGAAGAAATAAAAAACATCTTCACCGCCCTGGGTGTCAGCCGGGGTACCGCTGAAGACGAACGTGCCCTGAACCTCGAAAAACTCCGCTATCACAAAGTGGTCATCATGACCGATGCCGATGTCGATGGTTCGCACATCTCCACACTCATCATGACCTTCTTTTTCAGATATATGAAAGAACTGATCGAAAACGGGCATCTTTATATAGCTACTCCGCCACTCTACCTCGTTAAAAAAGGAAAAGAAGAGCGTTATTGCTGGAACGAAGACGACCGGGCTGTTGCTGTTCGTGAACTCTCGGGTGGAGAAGGCAAGGAAGCCAGCGTAGGTATACAACGTTATAAAGGTTTGGGTGAAATGAACGCAGAACAGCTCTGGTCTACCACGCTCAACCCACAGCACCGGACCCTGCGTAAAGTAACCATCGAAAGCGCTGCCGAAGCCGACCGTATTTTCTCTATGCTTATGGGCGATGATGTTCCGCCCAGAAGAGAGTTTATTGAGAAAAATTCGAAATATGCAAAGATCGACGCATAACCGGATCAATTCAAAAAAAGAAGCCCTTCTGATCATCAGGAGGGCTTTTTTTGGGCGGTTAAAATCAACAATGTCAATCCCTGTTCCACGAAACGAAAAAGCCCTGCTCCGTAAGAGCAAGGGCTTTTTCGTTTTAAAGAACAATGGCTATTTCATCAGATTCAGCATCCCGGTATAAACATGTTTGTTGCCCTGGAAGTCGAGTACATTCACCCGGTAAACATAGACATCTATCTGGGAAATATTGGGGCCATGGTTGGCTCTTCCATCCCAGCCTTCATCCCATACCGTACTTTCGTACAACTCATTTCCCCAGCGGTCGAAAATGTATAAAGTATATTGGCTGAAATCAATTCCGATCCCGTTCGGACGCCAGACATCGTTATGCCCATCGCCGTTTGGAGTAAAGGCATCGGGAGCATAGAATTCATATTCAGGCTGGATGCATACTTCCGAATGTGTTGAATCTTTACATCCGAATGCGTTTTGAACGTACAGGGTCACCCGATAGCATCCTGTGTCCGGGTAGGTATAATGTGTATTCTGCAAAGTATCGCCGGCGTTGACCACATCACCGAAGTTCCACGTCCATTTGTTGGCTCCAATACTGGTATTTGTAAAAGCGATAGAGGGATTAACGATGGAGGCAACGGCAGGGGTAGCGTTAAATGCTGCGATCGGCACCGGAAATTCAGTCATGTATCCCGGCTTACTGGTAACCGAAGTACAACCATGAATATCTTGTATCGTCAGTCCGACGGTAAAGAAGGTAGCCACGGTGTCAGAAGGGTAACAGTGGTGTATCACACCACAACCGCTGCCCGTCGTACCATCGCCAAACACCCACTGAGCGCTTTGACAGGCCGGCGTGGAAGTGGCCTGGAAGTTGGCGCAGAGCGGCGAGCAGCCAATTGTATCGGTAGCTGTAAAGGAGATGATCGGAGGGGCATACAGGGTGATGGTCACAAATGCCGAATCTGAAGGTGTGCCGCAGTTATCTGTCACATGTACCGTATAGGTGGTGGCAATGGCAGGTGTTGCAGTTGGGGTAGCTGTATTGGCCCCGGTTAAATTTGCTCCGGGTGTCCATACATACGTGTATTGATTATCCCCACCTGTAGCGCTTGCAAAAAGCGCAGTGGAATTACCCGGACAGATTGAGGTATCATTCGAGACCGCGACAGTAAGCGACGGGTTTACCGTTACCTGTACATTTACCAGGGTGCTTGCACACTGGTTGGCATCGGTACAAACAACCATATAACTGGAGGTAACCAGGGGCGAAACAGGAGGCGTTACCGGGGCCCCGGCCGAATTGATCCAGGCATAGGTATAGCCAGGTGTGCCTCCAGCGCCTTGTGCAATAAGGGGGGTATTTTGCGAGATACAAATGGTAGCGGCAGTAGTGGTTACCGTCACCGCAGTCGGCTGGGTGATCTGTATGGTTTGAGCATTAAAACAGCCACTTGCATCCTTGATCGTGCAGGTATAAAATCCTGCTCCCAAACCGGTGGCGGTAGCGGTAGTATTTCCGCCTGGCACCCATGAATAAGTGTAAGGTGCAGCGCCACCAACAACACCGGCAGTGGCAGACCCATTGATACCATTAAAACAGCTGTCGTTTACAGAGGCAAGGATGGAAACCGTAATGCCAGGGAGGTTATGCACGGTGGAGGTGTCATGTACCTGACAGTTTTTGGAATCGGTTACGGTGATGGTATAGACCCCGGGAACCAGATTGTCATAACCGGGTGTTGCACTACCGGGCGTTGGAGTCCAGGAATAGGTGTAAGGCACGGTGCCACCGGCAACACTCACAGAATCGGAGCCATCGGGCAGGTTGCAATTTGCACTCTTCGGAAACAGGGTGAGCGCCATGGCAGCAGGCTGACCCACTACGGTAGTACCCGGAATGGTACATCCCGAGGCATCGGTAACCGTGATATTATAATTTCCTGCACAGATGTTATTGCAGCTCGGCGTGGTACAACCCGAATTCCAGGAATAAGTATACGGACTCGTACCTCCGGCAGGAATACAAATAAGCTGTCCGTTGCACCCCCCGTTGCAACTGGCATTGATCCCTGCAACATTGATGGTCAGGGCAAGTGGTTGCAGGACGCTGTCGATTTGCGTAGCCGTACATCCTTTGGAATCGGTCATGGTGCAGGTATAATTACCGGCGCAAAGAGCTGTGGCCGAGGCGGCAGCGCCTCCGGATGGGGCCCAGGCATAGGTATAGGGAAGTGTGCCTCCGGTGGCGTTCACATTCGCCACACCATTACAGAGCCCGTTGCAGGTGATATTTGTTTTTGTTCCCGTACTTGCCAGTACGGCTGGCTGGTTGATATTTTGACTGGCCGAAACTTTACATCCGTTGGCATCGGTCACAGAAACAGTATACAAACCAAAGGTCAGTCCATTTTCTACATTCGTAATCCCGGCCCCGGGGGTCCAGGAATAAGTAAGAGGAGCCGCCCCACCGGTAACAGTAGCTGTGATGGAGCCATTGTTCCCCCCAAAACAGGTCACGTTTGTAAAGGCCGAAATGACCATCGTCGGGCCACCGGTATTGCTTACGTTTACGGTGGCCGTTTGCGAGCAACCGCCAGAAGTAACTGTTACGGAGTAGGCTCCTGCCGGAATATTAGTCAATGTGGCAGCAGTACCGGCAACCGGGCTCCAGGAATAGGTGAAAGGCCCGGCTCCGGGAGCTGTAACGGTGGCAGAGCCATCGCTCTGGCCACAGGTGGCTCCTACAAACGAAGTAGTCAAGACGGGCGGTGCACCCACGGTAATCGTACTCGTGGCAGTGCCCGTACAAGCTCCGGCAGTTCCGGTAACGGTATAGGTAGTAGTACCTGTTGGTGTTGCAACAACCGTGGCGCCGGTTGAGGCGCTGAGTGTACCGGCCGGGCTCCAGCTATACGTTGTTGCCCCAGCGGCGGTAAGCGTTACAGTGCCTCCTGGACAAACAGTGGAGGTAAGTGGGGTTACGGTAACAGGCGCTGCTCCTACGGTAACCGTGGCAGTAGCAGTACCGGTACAACCTCCGCTGGTTCCGGTAACAGTATAGGTAGTTGTCCCGTTAGGCGGGGTGGCTACAACGGTAGCGCCGGTTGATGAACTCAGGGTACCAGCCGGGCTCCAGCTATACGTAGTGGCTCCGGCAGCGGTGAGGCTAACGGTTCCTCCATTACACAAGGTGGTGGTTACAGGCGTCACCGTGACGGCTGTTCCGCCTACGGTTACGGTTACATTGCTGGTCAAATTTATCACAGAACCATCGCAACTTGTATTTTTAAGATTTGCTGTATATGTTGTGGTTGTAGTTGGACAAACGTTTATAGTGGGGGTTGTTCCGATGCTCGTTCCGGCTGCATTCGTCCAGTTTAAGGTATAGCTCGGAGCCCCTGTAGGCGAAAATCGCCAGCCTTCGTTGGTGGCCGACCATTGTGTACTGTTGCGTCCGGGCACGGTAACACAACTGGTATAGGTCGTATTCTGAATCCCTAAAATACCAGCCCCCGCATTCCAGCTGGCGCAGAGTGGCCTGCTTTGAATATAGACATCAATATAATTGGTTGTTTCGTTTAGTACACACTGCTGTGTAGCGATGAGGTTGTTGCAGGAATAATCGGGTACCACATCCCAGTTGATGACAAACTGACGGCAGGGAGCAGTTCCATAGATAGCCCATGTAATATTGCCCGACACGGCCGGATCAATATCGACGTAGGGAGCCATAATATTGGTAGGGTAGCTTGAATTCGGGATCGGTCCGGGCGACTGGCTCCAGGGATCGGTGTTGTTGGCCTGGGTCAGATCGAATGTAATATCACCATTTGCACCAATCACTAATTGATTATAGGAGGTGCCATAATAACAAAAGTTAAAGGGGATGTTAAGAACAGGTGAGAACCAATCATCAATTCCAATCAAAACTGCCGTTCCGGCAGTAAATGAAGTAGGATTATAGGGAATCGCCGCCACCGAATAAGAGGCCGTACCCAAAGTGCCCTGAACAGTGGTAGTAAGGTTGGTGCAATTTCCGGGACAAACCGTAGAAGGGCTGCCAACAGCAATCGAGGCCGCAACTTCGGGACATCCCGTTGTCTGAGAATAAATCCCAAACGGGAGAAAAAGAAGGCACGCAAACACGATGAGTTGCGCGACGAAGGAATGTCTTCCTGACTTCATTTATTCAAGGATAACTGGAGACGTTGGAATTACTATTGGTACTACAAGTTCGGAATAAAACAGAACAGCGCAAAGAGAATCAGTGTTTTTAGACGAACATCAATTATTTTATGACGAATCTCGTATTTTTTATGTCCAATATTGAGAATTGAAAAAAAAAACACGACTGATTTATGCATTCTATCCGGCAAAGCTTTATACAGCTAATTTTATAAGCAGCTGATTTCTACATCACTTTCTATTCCTTTGTACAGGAAATGGGTCCAAGTTATTCGTCTGTTATTGTGAATTGGTGAAAATACCGCTGACATTTTTACTGCCGGAGACAGCGTATGTGTGCGGATTTCTCGTTTCAAATCCTGAAGTTCAGAACTGATCTAATCATGGATTCGGTGGGTTCTGCATTCACTCCCTTATTTCAAAAGAAGTTTTTGTACAGCTACCGTTTTATCGGTAGTTAGGGTTCACTCAAAAGGTCGGCAATCTAGTGGAGGACTTTTTGAGTGAACACTAAGTAACCCCGCGCTTTAGCGCGGGGTATAAATACCCCACATCCGCGGGCTTTAGCCCAATAAGCATGCACCTGGCGTTCTCTTTTGGGCTGAAGCCCAACGTTCAAAGGGATGACATACCCCGCGCTAAAGCGCGGGGTTACTAATTGATGCAGGTAACGTACCTTTTAATAGGTTGATAAATACACGCAAGGAAGCCTATCGTGTTCTGACTTTTTGAGTGAACCCTAATTAATATTTACCCGAATCTCGCTCAAAACATGAATCTTTTCTACCTTAGCTACCGATTATTCAGAACATCATCTAAACTATCAAGCTATGAAAGTTACCGTAGTAGGAGCAGGAAACGTAGGAGCTACATGCGCCGATGTAATTGCCCACAAAGAGTTGGCCAATGAGGTTGTATTGGTTGACATCAAAGAAAATTTTGCCGAAGGAAAAGCGCTGGACATCTGGCAGACCGCTCCGATCAATATGTACGATACCCGGATAACCGGATCGACCAACGATTACTCAAAAACAGCAAACTCAGATGTGGTGGTGATCACCTCCGGTCTTCCGCGTAAGCCCGGCATGAGTCGTGATGACCTTATTTCGACAAACGCCGGGATTGTAAAAAGCGTGACCGAAAACATCATCAAGCATTCTCCAAAAGCAATCATCATCATCGTATCCAATCCGCTGGATGTAATGACCTATTGTGCCTACCTGACCGCTAAAATTGATTCAAAACGCGTGTTTGGTATGGCCGGCATACTCGACACCGCACGTTACCGCGCATTCCTGGCCGAGGCCCTGAACTGCTCGCCGAAAGATATACAGGCTGTGTTGATGGGCGGGCATGGTGATACCATGGTTCCACTCCCCCGTTACACCACCGTAGGCGGGATTCCGGTTACCGAACTCATCTCCAAAGAAAAACTGGATGCCATCATCGAACGCACCAAAAAAGGCGGGGGCGAAATCGTCAACCTGCTCGGCACATCGGCCTGGTATGCTCCCGGAGCTGCTGCTGCACAGATGGTGGAAGCCATCCTACGCGACCAGAAACGCATCTTCCCGGTCTGCGCGATGCTGAACGGTGAATATGGCCTGAAAAATATCTACCTCGGAGTTCCGGTGAAACTGGGCAAGAACGGTATCGAAGAAATCATAGAACTGAAACTGAACAAGGAAGAAAAAGAACTGCTCGATGCTTCGGCAAAATCGGTCAAGGAAGTCATGACTGTGCTTGACAACATGAATATGGCAGTTAAATAGCCCGGCCCCGCTTTAATAACAACGTCCCGGTATCCCCGGGACGTTTTTTTTTGCCTCCTCTTTATTTCTGGATAACTGTCAATTATCAGACAAAACCGATACCCTGGTTTTGCAAAACATACATTATTCTTCGTAAATTCGTTTAAATTGTGATGTCCTGTTTGTTCTGATTAGCTGAAATATGGGGAAATCTGTTTTAAAAATTCGTTTTGTCAGGCTAAATGATTTTGGTTGTCATTTGCTCATCCGGGTTAAAATCAATGAAAAACCTGCCACCCTTCTTATCGACACCGGTGCATCCAATACGGTATTCGACAAAGCCCGTATTGAGACCCTCATGGGCGTTTCAAGGTTCAAGGCCAACCGCCGAAAGAGCACAGGGTTAGGCACCAACTCCATGGAAAGCCATGAGGTGAGCCTGGCTTCTTTTGAGCTTGGGACGCTCGTCCTTCTGGATTATTATACCATCGCCCTCGATCTGAGCCATGTAAACCATTCGTATAAAAAGATGAAGATCAAACCAATTGACGGGGTGCTCGGAAGCGATCTGCTCAGCCGTTTTCATGCCGTTGTTGATTATAAACAGAAGACATTGACCCTGGAATTTCCTGTAGCCACCATCGTGGCAAAAAAGCCGGCAAGAAGAAAAAGACCCGTTCTTTCATAAAAGGGATTCTTTTCAGCACAGGGCTTTTGCCTCGCGGTAATACTTCAAGGCTTCCTTTACAAGCGAAACATCTGCGGTCCGGTTCACCTCGCAGGAACCGATGCCCGAGAGCAATGTAAAATTCAATTGCCCCTTCACATTCTTTTTATCGTGCTTCATTAACTCGAGCAATCGATGATCCACAAACGGATCGATAGGCATATGCCCGAAACGTTCGAGGATAAAGCTTCGGATCAACTCCAGCTCCCCGGCCGGAAGTTTGTTTTTGATAAACGAAATATAGGCTTCGGCCAGCATACCGATTGCAACGGCTTCGCCATGAAGCAGGCTGCGCGAAGAGTTTTCCAAAAAATAACTTTCGATGGCATGCCCAATGGTATGGCCAAAGTTGAGGGCCTTCCTTCCTCCCGCTTCAAACGGATCGGCGGATACAATCTCATTTTTGATGCGGATGGATTGCTCGATAATTTCTTCCCAAACGGCTCCATCGGCTATGTTCGCCGTACGTACAAACTCCCAATACGACCTGTCGGCGATGAGTGCATGTTTAACCACCTCGGCAAAACCGCTCATCATTTCCCTTCTTCCCAATGTCTTCAGAAAATCAGGATAGATAAAAACGGCCCTGGGCGAGTTGAATACCCCAATTTCGTTCTTGAGATGTTCAAGATCAATACCCACCTTGCCCCCTACCGATGCATCCACCTGGCTGAGCAAGGTGGTTGGTACGTTGATGAACGGTATTCCGCGTTTAAATGTAGATGCTACAAACCCGCCCAGATCGCCAATTACACCTCCGCCCAGATTGAGAAGCAGGGAAGAACGATCGGCGCCCATTTCGCCCAGGGCTTTCCATAGGCGGGTGCAGACTTCAATGTTTTTGCTGGCTTCTCCGCTTTCTATCTCCAGCACCTGCAACTCCCCGGCACGTGCAAGCGAGGCGCTCAGCACAGGCAGACAATGCGAAGCTGTATTTTCATCGACCAGCACAAACAGCCTTGCCTGTTTGTACTCCGGTTTAGACAACAACAGATCCAGATCATGCATGACATTGTTGCCGATAAAAATGTCATAACCGTTGGATTTTAAGATAGATTTGGCCATTGTAGAGCAAAGAAACGAAATAATCACAAAGTACTGATGGTGTATGAACAATCGGTGTACCTGCCATTTCAAGCAGACTTCTCCTTCAGAAAACAGCGGCAGGCACACCCTGTTTTATTGTTTTTGAAGCTGTCCGCTCAACAACTCCCCAGATTGCCAACCTGTATCTCTGATGAAGGACCTCTATCTATAGATTGAGTGTGGGGTAATGTCAAAAGCTGGGGGGCAGAGATCGAATGACTGCTGCATGTTGGTCCAGCCAGAGACACGTTCCCCCGGGGTTCCCGACACATTCCCGAAGGTTCCCGACATGTTCCCTAAGCTTCCCGACATGTTTACTAAGCTTCCCGACATGTTCCCTTAGGTTCCCGACATGTTTCCTAAGCTTCCCGACACGTTCCCCAAGGTTCCCGACATGTTTACTAAGCTTCCCGACATGTTCCCCAAGCTTCCCGACATGTTTACTAAGCTTCCCGACATGTTCCCCAAGCTTCCCGACACGTTTACTAAGCTTCCCGACATGTTTACTAAGCTTCCCGACACGTTTACTAAGCTTCCCGACATGTTTACTAAGCTTCCCGACATGTTCCCCAAGCTTCCCGACATGTTCCCCAAGCTTCCCGACATGTTTACTAAGCTTCCCGACACGTTTACTAAGCTTCCCGACATGTTTACTAAGCTTCCCGACATGTTCCCCAAGGTTCCCGACATGTTTACTAAGCTTCCCGACATGTTCCCTAAGCTTCCCGACATGTTCCCCAAGGTTCCCGACATGTTCCCTTAGTTTCCCGACATGTTCCCCGAGGTTCCTTACACGTTCCCTGAGGTTCCCGACATGTTCCCCGAGGTTCCTGATTCTTTCTCCTAATCGAATCACATTCTATACACACTTTATCACATTCTATCCAGTCTTTATACCAAGCATTACAGTTTCCAGACACTTCTATACATCCTTTATCGGCTGCAGGAGAGCTTTCTCCCATTTAAAGGCTCATCCCGGGAGGCATCGGGTCTTTAAAATGACCAAGAAAAGGTATAAAACAGGTTACTCCCCGGAAAATGACTTTGACCCTTGAGTGTCTGCATCTATAGATGCAGCACAGATAATCACTTCCCTACATGCCGAAGCTCTGTCAATCACAACAGCAGACAGGTGTGACTAAAATCATTCAGTGATCATAACGTTCTCAATAAGGCGTGATTTGCAACACCGTTTCTCTCCATTTTGAAGACTTAAAGATAATTTCGGTGAGCATGTAGTCTTCGCTGAGCGTGCTTTTTATGCCATCAGACAACGATTGCCCTTCCTCAACTAATTCCAAATCAATATCTTTGCGCCCAAATCCATCTCCAACATGGTTTCATTCGACAATACAGAGATCGCTTTTTCGGGAAAAACACAAAAAGACCTGAACCGTTCTTACTGGCTTTTCAAAATGGTGAGTAACCCGGGCCTGGTAAATTTCGGGAAGAGCATGACCGATTTCGCCCTTCGTACCCATCTTCCTATACGGGGTATCATCAAGGCCACCATTTTCAGACAGTTTGTGGGAGGTGAAGACATTGAAGAATCAAAAAAGACCATTGCCGAGCTTGGCAAATACCAGATCGGCACCATCCTCGATTATTCGGTTGAAGGCGCAGAAACCGAAACAGCATTTGAGGCCTGTACCAAAGAAACCCTTGCTACCATTGCATTAGCCAGCGTCAATGCCCATATCCCCTTTTGTGTTTTTAAGGTAACCGGTCTGGCCCGTTTTGCCCTCCTGGAGAAGGTGAGCGCTCAGACAGCGCTCAGCGGGGCCGAAGCGGTTGAATACGAAAAAGTAAAACAACGTGTTTCGAACATCTGTGCCCGGGCTGCCGAAGCCGGTATTCCCATTTTTATTGATGCCGAAGAAAGCTGGATACAACCGGCCGTTGACGAATTGGCCGTTGAAATGATGAAACGTTTTAACCAGCAAAAACCCTTGGTTTACAATACCTTTCAACTGTATCTGAAAACCCGGCTCGAATACCTTCGTCATTCATTTGCCCAGGCCCAGGCCGAAGGATACCTTATCGGCGCCAAACTCGTGCGCGGAGCGTACATGGAAAAAGAACGAGAAAGGGCCACATCCATGAACTATCCAAGCCCCATACAGAATACCAAGGCCGATACCGACCGCGATTACAATGCAGCGCTTGAATTTTGTTTAGAACATATCCCCCGCATCGGTCTCTGCGCCGGGACCCATAACGAAGACAGTTCCATGCATCTTGTCCGGGGCATGGAAAAGAACAACATCCCACACAACCATCCGCATATCTGTTTTTCACAGCTTTTTGGGATGAGCGATCACATCAGCTTTAACCTGGCCAAAGACGGGTATCATGTTGCCAAGTATGTTCCCTATGGTCCGGTAAACGAAGTGCTTCCATACCTAATCCGCAGGGCCCAGGAAAATACTTCTGTAAAAGGACAGACCGGGAGAGAGCTTTCGTTGATTATGAAGGAAAAGGAAAGACGGAAGAAAAAGTAGGGATTGGTGGCGTATCTGTTTTTTTATTCTGATTTTAAATTTCGGATTCGAACATTTTTCTGTACACATGCCTGCATTTTCATCATTAATCTTGAGGGCATCTCTAATAATCCCTTCCAAACATTCCCTCTCCTTGGGAGAGGGTCAGGGAGAGGTCAAGAAAACGGGGGTATTAGAGATGCCCTTGATTAAAATTCTGTTCCAGCAAACAAGTCTATTTCATATATTTGATAGTATCAAATGATACCATCATGATGATGAAAAGACCGTTCGCATTTATATTTCGCCGGACGGAAAAATAGTCAAAACAAGCTATACTGCCTGATTGGGCTCTGAACCGATGCTGTGCCTGGAGGATTCCAAGGTAGGTGGATAAAAAGCATGCCCCTTATTTACAGTCGCAGGTATCTGTCTTCAACCCCAGATCAATGGCGGTGATGAGTTCTGTCTTGCCCTCGCAGGCCCCGCAGATGAGACGCAGGTGGTGACCGTTTTTGGTAGTTCCCTCGATGGCGTATTTGGGGCAGGGTGTGGCATGCACTTCGCTTTTGCCATAGTTCACTTCACCATGTTTGATGATGTCTTTGATCTGTTCCTCGGTGATGCCCCGGCAGTACATTCTGCACTCGGCATGTTTGCTCAATACCAGTTTGTTGGTATCGAGTTGCATAATGATGCGTTGGGTAGGCAACCAGGAAGTAAGCGCATTGTCGGGCCGGTTCTTCATCAGACCGAACCAAACAATCAGGGCACCGATGCCGAAACCAAAGAGATATAAAAGAAGACGTCGTCCGAAATTCAAGAGGGGGAGGTATCAGTACAAGGAATGAAAGGAAATACTCAATGAAATATTCAATTTAACTGTCGCGCTGGTTTTATCAGATTGCTGCCATCAGCAGGTCTATATCGGTATAGGGCAGATGAAAACAATCGGCCAGGTATTTGTTTGTGAGCGAACCATAATACATATACACCCCGTAACGCACCCCCATATCGCTTTTCAGCATTTTGTCAACCCCTCCCTCTTCGCCGATGTTGAGCAGGATGGGTGCAAAGATGGTGCTGAATGCATAGCTGGCGGTACGTGCAACACGCGAAGCGATGTTGGGCACACAGTAGTGAATAACCCCGTGTTTGCGGAATACCGGTTTGGTATGGTTGGTTACTTCGGATGTTTCGAAACAACCGCCCTGATCGATGCTTACATCCACGATTACCGAGCCTACCTTCATTTCGCTCACCATTTCTTCGCTTACCACACAAGGCGTACGGCCCTGAGGCACACGCATGGCCCCGATCACTACATCGGCTGTTTTTAGGTGCTTGGCCAACACCCGGGGTTGAATAATAGAGGTAAAGACACGGGTACCGATGGCACTTTGCATACGGCGTAAACGGTACACCGAATTATCGAACACTTTTACGGAAGCGCCTAGTCCCAGTGCGGCGCGTGTGGCAAACTCGCCAACGGTACCCGCTCCGAGTATGACCACTTCGGTAGGCGAAATACCCGAAATGCCTCCCAGGATAGATCCCTGGCCATTGTTGGCATTGCTTAAATATTCGGCCGCAATAAGTATAGAGGTGCCACCGGCAATTTCGCCCATGGAACGGATTACCGGAAAAATGCCGTCTTCATCCTTGATCCAGTCGAATGCAATGGCGGTGATCTTTTTGGCCATCAGCTCCTTTACAAAATTCTCGGGTTGAACCGAAAGCTGCAGCGCAGAAAGAAGTGTCTGGCGAGGTTGCATGAGTTCGATTTCCTGAAGCGAGGGAGGGGCCACTTTCAGGATTACATCGGCTTTATAAACTTCCTCGGCGGTGTTTACGATCTGGGCTCCGGCTTCGCTGTAGTCATGATCCTGAAAATTGGCCATGCGTCCGGCATTGCTTTCGATAACCACTTCGTGACCATCGTTTACAAGCAAGGCAACGGCATCGGGAACAAGCGCAACCCGGTTTTCCTGAAACGAAATTTCTTTGGGAATGCCAATAAACAGTTTACCTTTTTTTCGGCCCACTTCCAGCATTTCTTCCTGGGGCAGCAGCGCAGTCTGGGCAAGTGTGGCAAGCAATGATTTTGTTTTGCTCATGGTATTTTTGATGAACCGGGGATACTTTTACATCAGTTCTGGGTTCGGCCAACAAATATACCGAAAGTACCCGAACCCGCATCTTCAGATAGTGCGAAAAGAAAGGATACGCTCCTCGTCCTGGAGGGTGATCTGGAGGTGAAGACAATCAGCCGGCAGCAAGCCGTCTATCTTTTCGGGCCATTCAATAAAGCAGTAATGGCCCGAATCGAGGTATTCTTCAAAACCCATATCGAGGGCTTCGAGGGGGGTAAGGATGCGGTAGAAATCGAAATGAAAGATCCGTATCCCTGCCCTGCCCTGGTATTCATTCACTAATGAATACGTAGGACTGGCTGTAGGACCCTCCACCCCCAACATCTGGCAGAGGGTTTTGATAAAGGTGGTTTTGCCGGCACCCATCTGACCGTGGAATGCAAAGATGCGTTGCAGGGGGTGTTCCTGCAGTAGCTGTGCGGCTGCTGCCGGCAGATCGGAAAGCTGATGAATTGCAATATTTTTTGACACAGAGAGCTGCTTTACACCATCATCTACCCAACCAAATGAAGGATATAGACAAGGCTGATCTATTTCGGACTCATCACAACAAACGGAATAATCATCTCCTCCAGCGAAATGCCCCCATGCTGGAAGGTGTTTTTGTAATAATTCACGTAGTAGTTGTAGTTATTGGGGTAGGCAAAGAACTTGTCTTCCTTAATAAAAATGAAGGCCTGACTAACATGTTGCTTGGGCAGATAGGCTTCTTCGGGTTTGCGTACTTCGAACACATCGCGTTTTATATAGTCCAGGCTCTTGCCTTGTTTATAGCGTAAATTACTGTTTACGTTTTTATCGCCTACCACTTTCGATGGTTCGGTTACCTTGATGGTGCCATGATCGGTAGTGATAATGAGCTTGCCTTTTTTATCGGCTATTTGTTTGATGATGTCATGCAGCGGAGAGTGTTCGAACCAGCTCACGGTAATAGAGCGGTAAGCCGCTTCATCATCTGCCAATTCACGGATCACTTCCATCTCGGTACGGGCGTGACTCAGCATATCCACAAAGTTATAGACAATCACATTAAGCTTGTTGCCCATGAGGTTGTTGAAATTCTCGCTCAACCTTTTACCCGCAGCATGATTGGTTATTTTGTTGTACGAATGTTTTACATCCTTGCCCAGCCGTTTGAGATTGGCAGCCAGAAACACATCTTCGAACTGGTTCTTGCCTCCCTCCTCTTCATCATTCAGCCATTGGTTGGGGAACATCTTTTCGATTTCGGATGGAAGAAGCCCTGCAAAAAGTGCATTTCGTGCATATTGGGTGGCAGTAGGCAGGATGCTGAAGAAGAGGTCTTCCTGATCGGTTTTGAAATAAGAATGAAGGATGGGTTGCAACATTTTCCATTGATCGTAACGCAGGTTATCAATAAGGATGAGGAACACCGGTCCATCGCCTTCCAACTGGGGGATGACTTTGTTCTTCAGGAGCGTATGCGAGAGTGTTGGAGGATTCTTTTCCTTGCCGTTGAGCCAGCTGAGGTAATTGTTTTCGACAAATTTGCTGAATTGGGCATTTGCTTCATGTTTCTGCATGGCGAGCACTTCAGACATGCTTTGATCGGAAGAGCGTTGGAGTTCGAGTTCCCAATACACCAGTTTTTTATAGACCTCTACCCATTCGGAATGCGAGAGACGGTCGCTCAGGGTCGTGCCTATGCTCCTGAATTCCTGCTGATAACCCGAAGTGGTTTTTTCGCTCACCAGTCGTCGGTTATCAAGTATCTTTTTGAGAGAAAGCAGGATCTGATTGGGGTTCACCGGCTTGATCAGATAATCGGCAATTTTCGACCCGATTGCGTCTTCCATGATCCGTTCTTCCTCGCTTTTGGTGATCATCACCACAGGCAGGTCGTTTTTCATGCTTTTGATGCGGGCCAGGGTTTCTATTCCCGACAGACCAGGCATATTCTCGTCGAGGAAGACTATATCGAAATTTGTGGTTTTGATCAGATCCAGGGCGCCGTCTCCACTGATTGCTGTCTGGACATCGTATCCTTTTTCTTTGAGAAACAAGACATGGGGCCGGAGAAGTTCTATCTCGTCATCGGCCCAAAGAATCTGTATTTTGTCCATAAATCTGATTTTGAAGCTTGAGGATTGGATTATACCGCTTTAAAGATACGATATTAGGCAGTGGTTGAATCTACAAACGTGCAGAAGCCTGGTTTATTGTGTATTTATTAAACCTTAACTTTGATCTCGTTTCACGCAAACCAGGAGGTGATGAAACACAGCTCAAATAAGATGATTAGGATGGGTTTCAGTATTTACGGGCTGCAAAAATCATCCTAATCTTAAAGATCAGCGCCTGTCCAGCTGAAAGCGGGGTTCTATCAACACCTGGGTTTTCTTCAAATTGTTTCTTCTTAACCTATACATAATGAAACCAAGCGTGTTAAAACAAAAAATATCCAGCCTTTTAAGCCGGATCGACAATGCCGAATTTCTCGAGGCATTGCAGATTACCCTGAAGGAACAACTTGACATCGAAAATAAGGAAACCTTACTGGGCGAGAGCATTCAGAAGATGCACAAAAGACAGGGCGCCAACCCGAAAAAATGATAAATTTGCCCACCTGCAAGGCTTCGAAACACGTTCGGATTTTATACCGGAATGAGGTTCCTGCCTTGAGTCGGGTGAGATGAATGTGAAAGATCCGGATGTCCCCATCCGGCGAGCGAAATGTGTGAATACAAATCCATGAAACCAGCATCATTAAAACGTAAAATATTCAACGATCCCATCTATGGTTTCATCACCGTGCCCGATGAGTTAATCTTCGCCCTGATCAATCATCCCTGGTTTCAGCGTCTGAGACGGATCAAACAACTTGGGCTGACCAACCTGGTTTATCCGGGGGCGCTGCATACGCGATTTCATCATGCCCTCGGAGCCATGCACCTGATGACCGAAGCCATTGAAGCGCTCCGTTCCAAAGGCCATTCCATAACCGACGACGAAGCCCAGGGAGCAACCATCGCCATCCTTTTACATGACATCGGGCATGGTCCGTTCTCGCATGCGCTGGAGCACAGCATTGTGAACAAGATCTCGCACGAGACCATTTCGGAGTTGTTCATGGCCCAACTCAATACTGAATTCAAAGGAAAACTTTCGCTCGCCATCCGTATTTTCAGGGATGAACACAAAAAAAAATTCCTGCACCAACTCGTCAGCAGCCAACTGGATGTTGACAGGCTGGATTATCTCAAACGCGACAGTTTTTTCACCGGCGTTTCCGAGGGGATTGTCAGTTCAGACCGTATCATTAAAATGATGAACGTAGTCGATGACGAACTGGTGGTTGAAATAAAAGGCATTTATTCGGTCGAAAAATTTATCATTGCCCGCCGTCTGATGTATTGGCAGGTTTATCTTCATAAAGCGGTGTTGAGCGCCGAAAATCTGCTGGTCAATATCCTGGCCCGAGCCAAGGAACTGGCCCTGAAACAGAAAAAGGAACTATTCTGTACCCCGGCCTTGCATACATTTCTGTATTCCAAACTGACAAAGGAAGATTTTTCGGTCAGACCAGAACTATTGCAGATTTTTTCTGAACTGGATGATAACGACATCATGGCTTCGGTAAAGGTCTGGACCAAACACTCCGATAAAATCCTTTCCCGGCTTTGCACCAACCTGGTCGACCGCCACCTGTACTGCGCAGAGCTTCAAAAGCTGCCGTTTGAAAAAAGCCTGATTGCTTCGCTCAAACGCAAAACCCAGCAAAAATATGGGTTGACTGAAAAGGAAGTCGGTTATTTTGTCTTCACGGCCTCGGTCTCGAATGATACGTACCGGCCGGATAAGATAAAGATCAAAATCCTGACAAAAGATGGGTCTGTGCTCGATCTTGCCAAAGCATCCGATCAGCTTGGCATCGGTAGCCGGACACATACCATCAGCAAATCCTTTCTCTGCTATCCCAAAGAGTTCAGGACGGGTATTTCTTCCTGATTCTGCTCGTCCGGTCTTTCTGAACCGAACCGCCCTGCTGATTCCCGCTCCTGCTTCAATATTAAAGGTACAGGAGGGTATTTAATCTATTTTGAGTATTTTTGGTCTCACAGAAAATTTCATTGGGTCCGACAGACCGTTTTAACCGTGACAGACAGGTTAATAGAGTGCCGTCAACCGCGATTCAGTGAATGACACAGATAAAAAGCACACAGCACACAAAACGCGTAGCTTCTAGCAAATGGATAAACAACACACCCTTAAATCCCCGGTCACGATCTCCGGCGTTGGTCTTCATACCGGAAAATTTACCACCATCACCTTTAAACCGGCCCCTCCACATCATGGTTTTCAATTTCAGCGCATAGATATCGACGGGAAACCTATTATTCTGGCCGATGTCGACAATGTGGTTGACACCGCCCGCGGAACAAGTCTTGAACAAAACGGGGCCAGGGTAAGCACTACCGAACATGCATTGGGTGCGTTGGTAGGCCTGGAGCTTGACAACATACTTATTGAACTCGACGGGCCCGAAGTACCCATCATGGATGGAAGCTCCTGGCCATTCATTCAAGCACTCGAAAAGGCAGGCCGGGTAGAACAGGATGCCGAACGCGAATATTACGTGCTGAAAGAAAATCTGACCTACGAAGACCCGGTCAAGAAAGTGGAGATGCTGGCCGTGCCCCAGGATGAATACCGCATCACCGTCATGGTAGATTATAACTCAGACCTGCTGGGCACCCAACACGCCAGCATGTACAACATCCGCGAATTTAAAGAACAGATATCGCCCTGCCGCACCTTCGTGTTTTTGCATGAACTCGAAGCCCTGCTCAAACACAATTTAATAAAGGGGGGTGACCTGAACAATGCCATCGTCATGGTAGACAAACCCATTTCGGATGAATCCATGCAACACCTCCGAAAGGTGTTCAACAACCAAAGCGTGGAAGTAAAAGGAAGAGGGGTGCTGAACAATACTCAACTCCATTTTTACAATGAGCCGGCCCGGCATAAACTGCTTGATATTGTGGGTGATCTCGCCTTGATCGGTGTGCCGCTCAAAGCGCATATCCTTGCCGCAAGACCCGGTCATGCCGGAAACGTGTCTTTTGCAAAAAAGATAAAAGAGCTGATCAAAAAGGAACGCTCCAGGAAACCCGCCTTTCATTACGATCTGAACAAGGAGCCCCTTTACAACATTCATGACATCATGGGCATGTTGCCCCACCGTCAGCCTTTTCTGCTCATCGATAAAATCATGGAGCTCACCTCCGACTCCGTTGTCGGGGTCAAGAATGTGACGATGAACGAGGATTTTTTCAAAGGCCATTTTCCGGGCAACCCGGTCATGCCCGGTGTGTTGCTTATTGAAGCCATGGCTCAGACCGGAGGCATATTAGTGCTCTCCACCGTTCCGGATCCTGAAAACTACATTACCCTGTTTATGAAAATAGACAATGTCAAATTCAAACAAAAAGTGATACCAGGCGACACGGTAGTGTTTAACCTGAAGCTGCTAAGCCCTATCCGTCGCGGCATTTGCCACATGTCGGGCATTGCCTATGTAAAGGGCAAGGCTGTGATGGAAGCCGAAATGATGGCTCAAATCGTGAAAGTTAAAAACATTTCCAAACCCATGGCCATTACAGCCTAAAGCCTATGCCCAACCCCGCCCCTTACATACATCCTGAAGCCATCATCGGCCAGAACGTAACGATCGAACCATTCGCCTTTATCTCAAAAAATGTGGTCATCGGCGATGGTTGCTGGATCGGGCCACATACCAGCATCATGGAAGGAGCACGCATCGGTAAAAATTGCAAAATTTTTCCGGGCGCCGTCATCTCCGGAATACCTCAGGATCTTAAATTTCACGGAGAAGAAACCACCACCGAAATTGGCGACAATACGGTGATCCGCGAATGTGTCACCGTAAACCGGGGAACGGAAGATAAACTCAAAACCGTTATCGGCAAGAATTGTCTCCTCATGGCCTACGTACACATTGCCCATGACTGTATCATCGGCGACAATGTGGTTCTGGCCAACAGCGTAAACCTGGCCGGTCATGTTTGCATCGAAGATTTTGCGATTCTCGAGGGCTATGTCGGCGTTTCTCAGTTCGTATCCATCGGAGCTCATTCCTTTGTATCCGGACAGACAGGAGTGCGTAAAAATGTACCTCCGTTTACCAAAGCCGCCCGCGAACCGCTTCAGTATGTAGGCATCAATTCGGTTGGTTTGCGCCGCAGAGGGTTTACGAACGAAAGCATCATTCAGATAGAGGATATCTACCGCACACTCTATGTCAAGGGCCTGAATGTCACCAATGCCACAGCGGTCATTGAACAAGAAGCGCCTTCTTCCAAAGAAAAAGATCAGATCCTGAAATTCATCCGCAATTCAACAAACGGGATTATGCGCGGGTTGTCTTAAAGCCGGGAACTACAATCTACCATTTAATCCTTTCTCCTGCTTGAAAATCACCCTGACAAATATTGGGAAGCGCTTTAACCGCGACCGGATCTTCGGTGGAATAAACCATCTGTTTACGCAGGGAGCACATACTGTAATCCAGGGGTCGAACGGTTCCGGAAAATCAACCTTACTTCAGATTATCGCAGGAAATACAGCGCCCAGCGAAGGCAGCCTAAGCTATGAGCTCCATGGAAAACCGCTGCCTCAGGAAGATCTCTTCCGTAACATAAGTTTTGCTTCCCCTTACATGGAGTTGCTCGAGGAACTCACCCTGAAAGAACATGTGGCCTTTCATGCCGGGCTGAAAGCCTTCAGGGATGGGGTTGAACCTGCAGCCGTTCCCGAACTGGCAGGGCTGAGCCGTTCGGCAGATAAACAGATCCGGCATTTTTCATCGGGCATGAAACAACGCGTACGGCTCAGTCTTGCTATCCTGAGCAACACCCCCTTGCTCCTGCTGGATGAGCCTTGCAGCAACCTCGACCCACTGGCAATTACCTGGTACCAGGAACTCATCGCCGCACATACTTCTGACCGCATTATCCTGGTTTGTTCAAACCAGCAGGAGTTTGAATATGGTTTTTGTAAGGAACGGTTGAGGATGGAAGACTTTAAATGAGCCGGACACGTTGCAAGCCGAATCGGTAAAGAGCTCCGTTCATCCCTGCCACAGGCCGTAATCATTCAGATTGACTGCTTTCAACCCTTTTCCAAACAACTTTCTCGGTCAAAACAGGGTTAATTGAGTATTCCTCTTACCTTTGCAATCCTCCGGAAAGGGCCTTTCGGGAGATTATTGAGCTACCTAATTAATATTCGAAACCCAAAAACTCACACATTCGCATGGCAGATACAGGTGATATCAATATCGGCACCGTGATTCGTTTCAACGGTGAACTTTGTAAAATAGAAGAATACCAACACCGTACACCTGGAAATCTTCGCGCCTTTTACCAGGCCAAGATGCGTAACCTCAAATCGGGGAAACTGGTCGAAAACAGGTTCCGTTCGGGCGAGCTCGTTGAGATTGTAAGGGTTGATTACAAGGTGCTGCAATACATCTATCCCGAAGGCGAATTCATTGTATGTATGGACAATGAGAATTTCGAACAGATCTATCTTCCCGCAACCATGCTGGGCAGCGGAATGAGCTTTTTGAAAGAAGGCATGGAAGTCAAGATTTCGTTTGAAGGCGATAACCCGATCCTGGCCGAAGCCCCGGTATTTGTTGAACTCGAAATAACCTACTGTGAGCCCGGCATGAAGGGCGACACAGCCACCAACACACTCAAACCGGCCACACTCGAAACAGGCGCGGTGATCAATGTACCCCTTTTTGTAAATCAGGGCGAACGGGTGAAGATTGATACCCGTACCAACTCCTATGTGGAGCGTGTGAAATAATATTTCCTGAAAGAATTCAAAAAAGCCGATTTAACAAGACCGGCTTTTTTTGTTTGTTGCACGGATTCTGTCAATTCAAAAGAATGCCTATGAAAATTCCCGCTCATACAGTTGAAGAGATTGCCCGTATGTTGAATGCGGAATTTATCGGGAATGCAGCACATCCGATTACCGGCGTCAATGAAATCCACATGGTGGAAGCAGGTGATCTGGTTTTTGTTGATCATCCCAAATATTACGACAAGGCGCTTCTTTCCAAAGCCACAACCATACTCATCAATAAGGTGGTGCCCTGCCCCCCAGACAAGGCGCTGATCATCAGCAGCGAACCTTTTCGTGATTACAACATCCTGGTCGGGCATTTTCATCCATTGGCATATAGCACATCCACACAAAAACCGGCACAGGTGGGAGCAGGCACCCAGATTATGCAGGGCGTATACCTGGGCTATAATGTGACCATCGGAAAAAACTGCACCTTGTTTCCAAATGTGGTGATCTATGACAATTGCATTGTTGGCGACAACGTGATCATTCATGCAAATACCGTGATCGGTTCGGATGCCTTTTATTATAAAAAAAGCCCTGGACAACTCAATAAGCTCATTTCCTGCGGAAGGGTTGTGGTCAAAGACGAAGTAGAAATCGGGGCCGGATGTACCATCGACCGCGGCGTATCGGGCGATACGGTTATCGGAACAGGCACCAAGATCGACAACCAGGTACAAATCGGTCATGACACGGTCATTGGAGAGCGCTGCTTGTTTGCATCGGGTGTAGGCATAGCCGGTGTCTGCATCATCGAAGACGACGTGACCCTCTGGGGCCAGGTAGGCGTGAAAAGCGATGTACGCCTTGGAAAAGGATGCACCGTGCTTGCCCAATCGGGTGTTGGCGATGATATCCCTCCCGGCAAGACCTGGTTCGGAAGCCCGGCAGGCGAAGCATCCGAAAAAATGAAGGAACTATTCCTGGTTCGTCGCATTCCAGACATCCTCCAAAAACTCAATAAATAGCCCCCCCCGTTCTTTTCCAGAATAATACTTCTTTCTGCCCTATTGGCTGGGCAAAACCGGGGATTGGTCTAATTTAACATGGATTAAATATCAAAATCTGAAATTTAATTAACTTTGGTTATTACCTGTAATAAACAAATGCCGGGCATCTCTGCTAATCTCTTCCAAACATTCCCTCCGCCCCTTGGAGAGGGTTAGGTGAGGTCAATAAAATGGGGTTGTTAGAGATGCCCTGGCGCTGCCACATTACCGCACACACGGTCTGGAGCCTTGCTCAGAATCCAAAAATAATAGTAGCCAGCTATGTCAGAAGATACCCGGGGGAAAGAATCGGCTTCAAGACCGAAGATAAAAGACATCAAATTAAATTCTATCCTGGAGGTCACCAAGGCCATCAACAATAATTTTTCGACCGAAAAACTGCTGGAGATCTTTGAAACCGTGTTAAAAGACCAGCTCAACATTGGCAAGCTCGTTCTTTTTAGTTACAACAGCGGTTGGAAATGCATCCTCAAATACGGCGTTGAAGACGAGATGGCCGCCATTGATGTGGCCAAAGAATTTGGCCAGATCAAAGAAATAAGCACGATAGACTATACCTCGTCTGCAGCCCGTCATACCTTCGAAATTGTGGTGCCCGTATATCACAAATCAAGCCCTCTTGCCTATGTGCTCATCGGCGATTTGAACGAGGACAAGCTTGAGGTCAGCGCAGCCATCAAACACCTGCCCTTTGTGCAGACCCTGGCCAATATCATTGTAGTGGCCATCGAAAACAAAAAACTGGCAAAGGCAAACATACGCCAGGCCGCCATGAACAAAGAACTTGAGCTGGCTTCGGAAATGCAGAACATGCTTTTCCCCAGTACCCTGCCCAACAATGAACGTTTGCAGATCAGCGCATTCTATCTGCCCCATCAGCAAGTTGGGGGCGATTATTATGATTTCATCCAGCTCGACGAAAACGAAGTGGCTTTTTGCATGGCCGATGTATCGGGCAAAGGAGTCCCGGCAGCGCTGCTCATGTCGAACTTCCAGGCCAATCTCCGCATCCTGTTGCATACCATGACCTCGCTCACCGATCTGGTCAAGGAACTTAACACCAAGGTGACACAAAATGCAAAGGGCGAAAAATTCATTACCCTCTTCATCGCCCGTTACAATATCCTGACACGGGTTCTGACCTATATCAATGCCGGGCATAACCCCCCGTTATTGGCTACAGAAAACAGCATTTCCCTGCTCCGCGTGGGGTGTACAGGCCTTGGAATGTTTGATGAACTGAGCAAAGTAAAAGAAGGCGTGGTAAGTGTTGACCCCGGTTCGGTTATCCTCTGTTATACCGATGGGGTGGTAGAGATAGAAAACGAAGCCGAAGAAGAGTTCGGAGTCAATTCTCTGCGTCAAACACTCCGTTCAAATTTCAAGCTGAATATGGAGACCCTCAACGACACTATTATTTCGGAAGTCATCAGGTACAAAGGCGATATGCCTTATATGGATGATATTGCACTGTTTAGTTGCAGGGTGTTTTAAGTATCCCATCCGATGATACCGATGTCTGCCATTCTATCCCGGCATACAGCACTCCGTTGCAATGGTTCGCCTTTGGCCAGGGCATCCGAAAAGACACCCTCCGTCTGGTTAAAGTTCGCAGATCTGTATCTGCATCCTTTACCCTATATAGGGTTCACTCAAACACCTGCAACCATCACCCAATCAACACATCATGTCTCATTTTCATCATTGAGATGCAATACTAAATACCGTTTCCAATCAAAACCCTTGCACCAAGCAGTACGTGGACGAACGTTGTGTTCAAAGGAATTTTTGCTTTCACACATGCCCGCTCAAAGACCTGCCAGGTCTTTGCCGCTTTTTGCTTGCCCAACCCCGCCTGCCGACGCGCAGGAAGCTTGAGGGGCGGGGCAGGAAAGTAACGCAAAAAAGGCCTCACGCGGAGAGCGATTCGTCCTCCACTAGATTGCCGACTTTTTGAGTGAACCCTAATTAACTCATTATCATCAAATTACCGTTAAAAAAAATCAATTTGGAGCATTTCCACCCATTATGCATGCAAAATGACTTGAAATGCATGTATAATGATCCATTATTCTTGAATAATAGATTGAAATGCTTGCATACTGATTTAAAATGCATGCATAATGATCCTTTATTCTTGAATAATGGATTGAAATGCATGCATAATGATCCTTTTTGCATGTATACTGGTTTGAAATGCATGCATAATGATCCTTTTTGCATGTATACTGGTTTGAAATGCATGCATAATGATCCATTATGCTTCATTCGTAAACGTAAATGAACTGATCGGGGTTCGGAAACAAGGAAGACACATGAAGCACTACTGAACATGATTTGTCAGTACCTGAACATTCATCAGGAGAAACAGACAATTGAAGTTCAGAGAGCGTATTCCCGAAGAATAACCGAAGTATGTTCTTTACCCGGCTATCAGCCCGGGTGTTTTTTCCTCTGCAGATGCACCCCGGTGATAAATATCGGCCGCTACGAGGATAGCGATAAACCCCCAGAAGGGAACCGAGGCCTTGTCGGTATCCAGGAAATTGTTCAACCCTCCATGCACCATATACGTTACAAGACCCAGCAGCACAGCCAGGGTGGTGCTTCGCAGATCGCCTTTGGGAAGGCGGTAAAACAGTCTTGAACCGGTCCAGATGACACAGATAAGGATAGCCACAAACGAACCGGCTCCGAGCATTCCCGATTCGCAAAGCGGGCCTATGTATTCGCTGTGCGCATTGCCCTTGTTGCCGGCGTTGGTACTGATGCTTGTTTTCTCGCTCGATAACTGGAACGGGGCATATTGAAAACTATAGGTTCCGGGCCCCCATCCTAAAATGGGGCGTTCGTGAAACATACGCATGGCCGAATTCCAGCGGTTGAGTCGCTCCAGGTTTGAGGCATCGGTCGAAATATTTGAGATCGACTGAACGTGTTCGGTGAGGTTGGTGGAAGAATCCTGGCGGTTTTTTTCGAGCTTGCGTACAAGATCACCCCAAACCATAGCCAGGATGATGGCAATAGCAGCAGCGCTGATCAGTAACGTGCGGATCCCTACACGGAACATATAAATGAGCCACAAGGCAAGGGCAATCAGTAGGCTTACCCAGGCAGCACGTGTATACGAAAAGATAAGGGCAACGGTAAAAATGCAGAAGAGGATGAGCGAAAAGATCCGGCCGCTGGGTGAGAGAGAGCGATTAAAAATAAACGATACCACGAGCGGGAAAAACATAGCCAAAATGGCCCCATAGGCAGTGTGGTCGTTAAAAAACGGGGCCATGACCCAGTGGGCAGGGTCTTCGCGGAACCCAAACTGGCTGTGGTTATACAGGGTATACCCAATGACAATAACCAAGGGGATGATATACAACCAGATGAATCTACGGATTTGGGCTTGTTTTTGAAAAACCTGGACGGCAAGGAAATAAAAACAGGTCACGAACCACAAACGGGCCAGCAGGAATTTGAATGAAATGACCGGCATCTCGCTGGTGACAGCAGTCACAAAAATCCAGCCCAGGTTTATCAGCAAGGCGATGGTTACCGGGTGACGGATGATCCGCATATCGTATTTGCCTTCGTACAACATCTTGAAAAAATACAGAAGCATCACCCCGATCATCAGGGGTTCGGTTGGCAGGCTTAGCCCCAGCCTGAACTCGGGATCGGTAATAGTGATCGAGAGCGGGGTAAAAAAGACAATGATGAGCAGTAAGGTATCGACCGAAACAAAAGCGAGGTAGATAATGATGCAGACTACCGGCAGGAGGTTGAGCCAGTAGAATTCAAAAAAACAACAGAGGGTGTTGAGCACCACAAAAGCAGCGCTTAAACTAAAAATCCAGCGAAGTTTTAGGGTCTGGTTCAACTTACTCTGGCTTGATGAAACGCTCTTTGTTTTCGAAAACGATGATCACCAGCAGCGCAAAGGCAAACGAAGAAAAAGCAGAAATACAAATGACAAACCAACGGATTGGCGACGATTTACGGTCGGCCGGTATCGGAGTCGTTACCACATTTGCATAGGTAAGCACCTTACGGCTGTCGCTCAATGCCTTGTCGTACTGGGCGCGTATCTCCGAATAGGTCTCGAACGATTTCTGGTGGATCTGTTTGAGCGATACCGACTCCGCACCCTTATCTTCCAGGTTTTTCATGATGGTATCGAGTGTCCTGAGCTTATCTGCCGACACATTGCCGGAGGTGATGAGCTTATAATATCTTTTCAGGGCCTCCTTGCTCTGGATGTAATAATCGAGCAGTCCGTATTTTTCGCGAAGCACACGAAGCGCGGTTTCCAATGAATCGATCTGTGCATGTTTGAAATCAAGCTCGTCTTTCAGAAGTTTTACAACTTCGGTTGTTTTGGAACGTTGCAGGGCCCTGGCTTTGAGATTCATCAGTTCCATGATGGCATTGACGATCAGACAGGCCTGATTGGGATCGGTATCATAGACATCTATCTTCACTGATTCGAATTCAGTCCTGCGGATATCCACATTTTCATTGTACTGATCAAATAAAACCGACTGGGCTCCTTTTTTGGCGAGGTTGATATTGTAATGATCAGCCAGGTTGAACCGTTCGCAAATGGCAGTACGGATATCGGCCGACTGCAGCAGCTGCAACATTTGTTCTGTAGCCGTTTCGTTTCCGTAGGGTGTCAGATTGGCCGGGTATAGCACAGCGCTCGACTTGTACTTGGGTTTCACAATCCACTCGGCCGAAAAGATTGTGCCAAGCAAGATGGCTGCGCCAACCACGACTGTCAGATGCCACTTCCATCTGAACAGTACCTTTAGGAATGAGATATTGTTAAATGCGTTCACTTTTTTTCTGATTTACGGAACCGGTTTAAACTATCCAGGATAATTATGCAAATAATTGCAATCAGGATGGCAGAAGAGGTTGAACCTGCCACGATAACCCACCGCACAGGATAGGATTTTCGTTCGGCCGGAAAGGCATTGTTTACGATAAATTTATGGGGGATTTCTTCTTCGGCATCGACCTTGGCTTCTTCGAATTTGATCTTGAGCATGTTCAACTGCTTGGTCTGCAGGGTGAGGTTATCGCGTACCGATAAATAGGCGCTTCCGTACCGGGAGATGATCTTGAGTTTTTCTTCCAGGCTCTTGATGGCGCGTTCATCACCCTTGGAGATGGCAATGACATATTGCTGGCTGGTAACCTCCGACTGCGATTCGTAGTCATACATCCCCTTTTCGTTCAGTTTGTTCATCGAATCGGCAATCACCTTTACGTCGCGCACCTTTTTCTCATACTCATTTCCAACAATGTGAAAAGCCTTGATCGCCCGTTCACGCTGCATATGTGTTACGGCAGTATCGAGCAGACCGGCAATACAATTGGCAATATGTGCAGCAGTGTCGGGGTTGATATCAAGCACCTCTATCTTGACCGACATAAATTCGGTACGCTTAAAGGTGATGTTGTTTTCAAAGTCGTCGTATAAACGCGTGCGTTTGAATTGATCGGTGGTGTCTATTTTGTAATGTTTCAGGAGATTGAATTTGTGACAGATCTTGTCGCGTATCTCATCCGAGTTTAGGATCTGGAGCATCTGCTCGGCCTCTTCTTCCTGTCCAAACTGAAGTACATCGGCCTTGGCGCTGGGGTTTTCGGTCAGCAGGGCTTTAGAAAGCGAACTGGTTGTTGCCGGGAACATCACCACGGTTGATTTGTACCGGGAGGGTATCATGATCGAAACCAGGGAAGACACCACCAGCGCAATGAGGCCAATAGTCAACAGCGGTTTACGCCATCTGTAAAAGAAAAAAATAAGGTTCGTTGAATCGAAATCCGTCAACTTACCGGCATCATTCATCATGGTACGAGTGTATTTGTCTTCATTACTAGGGAAGGCAAAAATAGGAAAATTTACGTAAACAGCTGAAAACAGGAAAAACGCAGTAAACTAACTGGATATCAAAGGAGTATGATGGTCATTCCGAAAATGGATGTAGGATTGAACAATACAGAATTTTTTACCCTACAAGACAACTTAGCCTTGCCCTTATCCGTACTTGATCATCCTGAAGATCGACTTGATGCTGATTTGTTTGATCAGGAAAGCCCAGAGTACAGATGCCCCGGCCATGATCAGGAAATTGATCACCCATCGGTGGTGATCGCTATGAAACCCAAACATCTTGCTCAGGATATTGATCCCTATGATGCCAACGATAAAAACTCCCAGGGTAATGATCAGCCGGTAGTTGACCCGGAACCGGAACACATGCTGTACGATCAGCACCTGGCTCACCGCCATGATCACCTGTGTTGCAAGGCTTACAAAGGCCGAACCGACCGCATGCAGATAGGGGATCAGTATTAGATTCAGCGACATATTGATAATCATACAAATTGCTGCCAGGATATTGAGCTGTTTCATATTGCCGTTTGCCGTGAGCAGGGTGCCAAAGATGTAATTGGTGGAGATGGCCACAAAACAACACATCAACGGGGCAAAGACTATGGCCGCCTGCTCGATATGGTCTTTGTACAAAAGACCCATGATCTCGTTGCTGTAAAAAACACACCCGATGGCAATGATCAGCGCCGGTGTGATAATAAGGGTAAACGACAGCTTGACCAGGGCCTCCACCGATTCTTTGTATTTGAGCATCCTCGAAAAGGTAGGCAGCAGGATGACCGAGAAAAGATAGGCAATCATGTTCGTTGCATCCAGCAACCTGAAAGCCTTGGCATAGATACCTGCCTGATCGGCCCCGTTTTGCATGGCCTGTACATCCAACCGGTCGATCATTGCATGAAAGGGTTCGGTATGATAGCCTGGCAAGGTCTTGAGGTGTGTCACCTTTTCGGCGAGCGCTGCATCATACCGAGGAAGAATCCGTTCTACCATCACTGCATCGATGCGGTTATAAAATGTCATCAACAGCACAAGAATAGCAAACGGAAAACTTTTCTTGAGGATCATGAGCGCGAACGGATAGCTCCAGGCCAGTTTCAGCGTTTCGGTCTTGCGGGCCACAATCATAAAGGCTACCAGTGCCGTGATAAAATAAGCCCCGGTCTGGATGTAGGCAAACAGCATGATGTCCATCTGTATTTTAAACACATGGCCCCAGAGTATCAGGGCACAAATGGTGATCATGATCAGCCGGTCGAGCACCGAAACAATACTGTCGGTCTTGAACAAGTGCAGACCCTGCAGGTTCGAACGCAGGTAGAGCACCATCGAGATAAGAAACTGATTGAAGCCCAACAGGAGCAAGAGCTTGGTCAAGCGTGTATCATAGCCTATGGCCAGACCCACGACCACCGAACCCAGGATATAAATAAGCGCAAGGATCAGCTTCAGCACAAACAGACTCGAAAAATGTTTTGTGAGCAGGTGGTTGTTCTGGGCTATGTTTTTGTTGTTGAAATTGGTGATCCCAAAATCAAGGATAATATTGAGGAGGAAGGAGAAGTTGAACAGGGCAAAAAATTCACCAAAGTTCTGATTTCCTACCTGCTCCTGAACAGCAGGCTCGATGCCAAGCATCCAGAATGGCTTGACCAGAAGGTTAAAAAAAAGGAGAATGGCTAAATTGGTAAGAAACTTCTTTTGCATGATCCGATCTGAAGAGCACAAACTTACGCTTTTTCTGACGAACCGGTTGATGCCGGTCGGGCGGGGCTTATGCTGAACAAGCTATTCACTTAGTGAGCTCCAGGAGAAAACTCTGAATGCCTGCTATGCAGTATTGTTGCCTATAGCCACTACCCCTGTTTACCTAAGCGATGAATGCCTGTATTTCCCTGCACCCCTCCGGTATGGATTGCCAACAGACGGGCTCCTTTCTGAAAATGATCTTTACGTACAAGGTCAAGAATGCCGTACATCATCTTTCCGGTATATATGTAATCCAATTGAACCTGATAAAGAACAGAAAACTCGTCCACCATCCGAATGAGTTCGGGGGGTGTTTTTGCATAGCCCCCAAAATGATAATCGCCGCTGATGCGGGTTTCTGTTGCAACGGCATCGCCCGCAAAGCAACGAAGCGCATCTTCAAAAAAGGAAATGTCTTTCAACGCCGGGAATCCCATGGTCTTGCCTCTTCCCTTTTCAGACAAAGCAATGCCGGCCAGGGTTGCGCCAGTTCCGCACGAACAACAAACCACATCGGGGTTATAGTTCAGACCATCCAGTATTTCGCTGCAGCCTTTTACCGCCAATTGGTTTGAGCCGCCTTCGGGCAGGAAATAGGCATCATTCCCAAACTCTTTTTCGGCCCAGGCCATCAGCTTCGGTTTATCGCGATAGGTAATCCGGTCTATATACTGAAGCTCCATCCCTTGTTTAAAGGCCAGTTCGAGTGTAGGATTGCGAGGAAAATGTTCCTCTCCGCGTATCACTCCCACCGTTGGGATACCATGCTGTTCACCAGATGCTGCCAGGGCGGCAAGATGATTTGAAAAGGCTCCGCCAAAGCTTACCAGAAATTTTTTTCCTGAACTCCGGAACGCTTCGATATTGTATTTGAGTTTGTACCATTTATTTCCGTTTACCGGACCCTGGATCTGATCGAGGCGGAGCAATTGTAATTCTATCCCCTTTTGTTCCAGCAGCAGGCTGCGGATAATTGTGGTTTGGACAAAAGGGTTTACTTCCTGCATTTGTTAACTTTACCGGGCAAAGATAGGCTGAAGCGCTGATCATCCTAAATACTGTTTTCATTTTATCAATCATGTCAGAATACGAAAACCCAAAAAAACTCGATCCGGAGGATTTTTATCATACACCCGAAGGCTATATTGTCTTTACGGCCAGATATCTGCTAAAAAGGGGCTATTGCTGCCAGAACGGGTGTAAACATTGCCCATATGGTTTTAATAAGAAAACCGGTACTTTTGATTTAAAGTAAAACTATTTTTGCCCAAACCGCGACAGGGGTGTTGACGCCAAACGTCGCTCCAACTGTTCAAAATCTTCCATTTCGATGACTACCTCTGAATTCAAAAAACTTATAAGACAAGGCATCCCAGCTGTCCTCCCCAGGATAAAACCACGGGATCTCACCCTGAACCATGCACCCAAACGCAAAGACATACTATCCGGTGATGAGAAAAAACTGGCCATACTAAATGCCCTGCGGTATTTCGAGAAGAAACACCATGCACTTCTCAGCAGAGAATTTGCTGAAGAACTGAAAACCTACGGACGCATTTACATGTACCGGTTCCGGCCCGATTACCAGATCTACGCCCGCCCCATCACACAGTATCCTTCCCGTTGCAAACAGGCTGCGGCTATCATGCACATGTTGAGCAACAACCTCGATTATGCAGTGGCGCAACATCCACATGAACTGATCACCTATGGAGGCAATGGAGCTGTTTTTCAAAACTGGGCACAGTATCTGCTCACCATGAAGTACCTGAGCGAAATGAGCGATGAGCAGACCCTTGTTCTCTATTCAGGGCATCCCCTGGGGCTCTTCCCCTCAAACAAAGACGCCCCGCGTGCCGTCATCACAAACGGCATGATGATACCCAACTACAGTAAACCCGACGACCTGGAGCGATACAATGCCCTGGGTGTTACACAATATGGGCAGATGACTGCCGGTTCGTTTATGTATATTGGTCCTCAGGGCATCGTACATGGCACAACACTCACTATACTCAATGCCGGAAGAAAATTTTCGAGATCGGCTGGGGCCGGTTTACCAGGACAGGTTTTTGTTTCAGCCGGTTTGGGCGGAATGAGCGGCGCACAACCCAAGGCAGCAAAAATAACCGGCGCCATCGGAGTAATTGCGGAAATCAACCCCAAGGCTATTCATACCCGGCACAGCCAGGGTTGGGTAGACGAAGTTTATACCGACCTCGACAAACTCATTGCCCGGGTCGAAAAAGCCCGTAAAGCCAAAGAAGCCCTTTCTATTGCTTATCAGGGAAACATCGTAGACCTCTGGGAAAAACTTGCTCAACAAAATATCAAGATAGAGTTGGGCACCGATCAGACTTCGTTACACAACCCCTGGGCAGGCGGGTATTATCCTGCCGGTTTTACCTACGAAGAATCAAACCGCATGATGGCGGCAGAACCAGAACGCTTCCGGAAGGAGGTGCAGAAATCACTCATCCGGCAAGTAAAAGCCATCAATACGCTTACAGCTCAGGGTATGTATTTCTTTGATTACGGAAATGCCTTCCTGCTCGAAGCCGGGCGGGCCGGGGCTGATGTAATGGGTAAAAACGGAAAATTCAGATATGCCTCTTATGTACAGGATATCCTGGGCCCCCTGTGTTTCGACTATGGATTCGGGCCCTTTCGTTGGGTATGCACCTCTGCTGACCCGAAAGACCTGGAAACAACCGATACCCTGGCCTTGCAGGTTTTCGAGAAGATGTATAAAACGGCGCCTAAAGAAATCAAACAACAACTCGCCGACAACATCCTCTGGATACGCGAAGCAAATAAAAACAAACTCGTTGTAGGTTCACAGGCACGCATACTCTATGCTGACGCCGAGGGCAGGATAAAGATTGCCCAGGCCTTCAACAAAGCCATACGCAGCAAAAAACTTTCGGCCCCGGTTGTGCTTGGCCGTGATCACCACGATGTCTCGGGCACCGATTCGCCCTACCGCGAGACATCAAACATCTATGACGGTTCCCAGTTTACAGCCGATATGGCCGTTCAGAATTTTGCCGGCGATGCCTTCCGTGGGGCCACCTGGGTATCACTTCACAATGGAGGCGGTGTTGGATGGGGCGAGGTTATCAACGGAGGTTTCGGGCTCGTACTCGATGGCAGTGCAGACGCCGAACGTCGTTTAAAATCCATGCTTTTCTGGGATGTAAACAACGGCATTGCCCGCCGCGGATGGGCACGCAATCCGGAAGCCCTCTTTGCCATCAAACGGGAGATGAAACGCAGCAAAAAGCTACAGGTGACGCTACCAAACCTTGTGAATGAAAACCTGCTGAACGGGCTGTTTTGAACAATGATCCTCTCTGAAGCCCAGTCTGTTTGGTGACAATTGAAACCTTTATGCAAAGCCCTCGTTATAGTTTCTGTGAAGTATAATTTTTATTAATAATTATTAAAATAGAATGCCAAAGCTTTCCGGCGAAAAAATTGAACCCGGTTTAGCTTTGATTGTTGTCTGACCACTTCTGTTATTCAAACAAAAAATAGCCTTCTATGAGAAAAACGTACTTTCTGTCTCTGCTCCTTCTGCTTCTCGCCTCCCAACAAATACATGCTCAGCTCGTAATAAGCCTTGGAAGTTCAAGCAATGTACAATGTAACGGAGCAGCCACGGGGACTGCAACAATAACCGTAGTCGGCGCCCTGGGGCTTTGCTCCTATACCTGGGTGCCAGCCCCTGGTGGAGGACAAGGAACGGCAACGGCCACCGGTATGATAGCCGGTACTTATACCTGTAACGTTCGTGATTCGATTTTTGGGACCGGAAGCCAGGTCGTGACAATTACACAACCTCCTGCATTGACAGCCACGGCTGTAGTCTACAAAGTATCCTGCTTTGGAGCGGCAACAGGGTCGGTAACGCTTTCTGCGTCAGGCGGTGTTCCTGCCTACACCTATTCATGGACCCCTGCGCCCGGGAGCGGGGCAGGAACCTCTGCTATTTCATCCCTTACTGCTGGGAATTATACTTGTTTAATCAAGGATTCTCATGGATGTACGCATAGCACACTAGCTACAGTAACACAAAACCCAAAGATCATACTTACCCCGAGTGTTGTAAATGCCAGTTGTTATGCCACCTGCAATGGGTCTATTTCTACCACAGTTAGCGGGGGTGTACCTGGCTATACATACGGATGGACACCCAATCAGGTTTATACCCCAGGCATTACTTCGCTTTGTGCTGGCACTTATACATGCCAGGTTTATGACAGCATAGGCTGCACCACCACTGCAACTGCTACCGTTGCACGTCCGGCTCCACTTGTCAACACACTGGCGGCCACCAACGCTTCCTGTGGTATGCCTTGCGGGGGCAACCTGACAAGCACGGCTACCGGCGGTGTAACTCCCTATGCTTACCACTGGATACCTGCCGGGACCCTGGCCGCTGTTGACACCGCTCTCTGTGCCGGTACTTATTCCTGCATCCTCGCTGATGCGCATGGGTGTAAGGATACAACCGCCGGAACTATCACCGCCCCGCCATCACCTGTCATTACTGGCTTGGTGAGCGATACTACCGGGCCCATTAATTCAGGCATGGCCTATCTGCTGCTGTATGATTCTGTTCCAAAACATCAACATGTGATAGATAGTGTGGCTATCATTTCCGGACGCTATACCTTTAATACAAGTGTTGGAGGAAAATTCCTGGTCTATGCGGTGGCCAACGCAGCCTCCTACCCCAATGTGGTGAAAACCTATAGCCCCAGGGATGATCAATGGAAACTTGCCACCATTGTAAGCGCTCCCTGCGGCACGCTGGATACGGCAAATATCCACATGTTTAAATTGGTCCAGGCTACAGGCTTCGGCGCAACTTTTTCGGGGACGGTTACCCAGGGCAGCGGGTATGTATTTAGGCTGATACCCGGGATACCCAGTGTGCAGAGTCCCGGAGACCCGGTACCCGGTCTGGATGTCAATCTCGAACAACATCCCGGAGGCATCATTGCCACCACAACAACAGATGCTGTACAAGGTGCATATCAATTCAACAATGTACCTCCGGGCACGTATTCTGTTTATGTTGACATCCCAGGGCTGGGCATGGTATCTGAATATACCCGGTCGGTTGTTTCCACCGAAACCTTTACAAACCTCAACTACGTAGCTGATTCTGTAAAAATATATAAAGACTCTACGCTGGCTGCAGGTATTCTCAACCAGGGAGCAACGCTTTCACCGAATCTGGCTCTTGCACCTAATCCCTTCAAGGACCTACTGTCAGTCAGCTATACACTCCAGACCGAGGGCGATGTGGTGTTTCAAATCAATAACTTGCTGGGCGAGCGGATTGCAGGAATTACCCGGACCCATCAGGATGCAGGCGCCTATACGCTTCTCTTGAACACGGGTGAGTATAACCTGAGCCAGGGGGTCTATTTGTTCCAAATGACGAGCGGGTCAAATACCATCACCCGAAAAATCGTAAGCATCAAGTAGAACCGTTGTCAGACGGTTTGAGGGGAATCAATCAGACGAGTGTTACGCGGTGCAGACCCGGTTCGCCTTTACCGCTCAAAGCGGTAGCCTATGCCTTTTACGGTAGTAATACAATCTTCCCCGATCTTTTCACGGAGTTTGCGTATATGGACATCGATGGTGCGGTTGCTCAAACCCATCTCTCCTCCCCAGACCTCGTTATAGATTTCTTTCCGTGTAAATACTTTGCGTGGAGAGAAAAACAAGAGCGACATGAGTTCAAACTCCTTCCGGGGCAATAACAGCTCCTGGGTTCCCTTTTTTACCACATAACGCTCCCGGTCTATAGCAATGCCATTCAATGGGCGGCTTGTTTCAGTACGGACCTTGAACCTGCGCAGAAGCGCTTTGACACGCGAATAGAAAATCTGATTACGACAGGGCTTTAAGATATAATCATCGGCCCCGGCATTGAAACCCGCTATTTGCGAATAATCTTCATTGCGGGTAGTAAAAAACGCAATGAGGGTGTCCTTGAGTTGTTCAGAACCCCGGTATTCGGAGCAGATCTCTATTCCGTCCATCTCGGGGTTCAGGATATCCATGATAACCAGGTTGGGAGCTATCTGAAGAGAATGATCAAGCCCTGTCCGTGGTGAGCTGAAAAAGTGAAGTTCTGCATGAAGCGCCTGTAGACTTTGACGGATAAATTCGTGAACACGAACATCGCTGTCGATCACGACTATCTTTGTTTTTCCGGCTGCCATAGTATCCTGCTTTATTTTTGAGCAAAATAACACTAAACATGTTGCCGGGATGTTAAATCGGATTTAACGAAAGATTAATAAACCCATACTGCATCAACATCGTCACCCAGATCTATGCTATCCTCCTGTTTGAAAAATGGTGTATATCTTGAAAAAGAGAAGAGAAACGATAATTCCAAGCCCGATCAGGGAACAGATAAGGATGGTCTGCTGTTTTCGCTTCGACCTGCTTTTCCGTTCTTCCAGAATGGTATAGCCTCCGCTGCGGATAAAACGCACTCCATTTCTTGTAATACTCAGATACAGTCCTTTTTCGGAGGCTGTCTCTTGTAGCTGCGCATAACCATCCGCTATCAACTTGTCAGAGTAATCCCTGAATTCAATAATTGACAGATAATTGTTGAGCGCCTGGTGGGCAATGGGATTCTCGGCCCCTTTCTCATTCATTAGCGACAATAGGGTATCTAGTTTGGCAACATTCATCTGCTGGTAAATTCTTAGGGGATGACACTAAAGCAAGGAATTGTCCTGAAAGGGTGAGGCTGGGTTAGATCTTGTTCTGAGCCGAAACCCTGCACGTCTAGCTTTCTGAAGAGTGCATAGCCGGAAGATGTAAATTACTCCGGAAGGATCAGGCGACAAAGCCCCGGTCAGGCAACCGGAGGAGCCCTGGTGCCATACAAGGACAATACAGACAGGAGAGAAAAATCAAGCGTGTTTATTCTCCCCGCTACACCTGTAGGCAGATTGAACAACACAAAAGATTGGAATACGATGGGATCAAAATGAAGAAGAACCGTTTTGGGACGAAATTTTCTGAACTTTACAATGCAGTTTTGAACATTATTCGTTACAAGGAGCCCAGTCCTTTTTTGAATTGTTCCAGACACCTGTTTTGTTGGGACAAAGGCGGCAGACGTTTCTGCTGTAGGAATAAACGCGAAAGCAACTCCGCTCCCTGTTAATAAAGTGAGCCCGATGAACAGAAAAAAATATTTCCAGTGTCTCACGGTTGAGGAATGATGTTTTATTAGAATTTCATTAGATTGATTCCACAAATTTGCAACATTCACACAATATATACAAGTGAAGTTAATAAATATTCCCGTGTTTGGATTTCCTTGTCTAAAAAAACAAACAAAACAGGGTACAATTTTCAGGACCATAAAATCTTTGATAGCTTCTCCTATCAGAAAACATTACTTTGTACAAATCAGGAAACCGATACTGTCTGTTGAAGATAAAATTGTCTTGCAACCAATCTTTAGGTACAAATACGAACAGGTCTTCAGACGCTCTGACAGCATTTAAGGTTTAATAACCTCTTCATCCTTGATCTCATCGTTTGCTTGTTTAAGTACGGCATCGCCCTCTTTCAAATCGCCATAGACTTCTACTTTATCACCTGCGCTGTTTCCTTTCTGTACACTCACCCAATGAACCTTGCTGTAAGCATCGACCTTTTGAACAAAACATTTTTCCATGTTTGTCACCACCGCTGTTTGTGGCACGTACAGGCTTTTCTCGGCGCGTCTTGAATCGAGCATTACGCTGGCAAACATACCGGGAATCAACTGCCCTTTCTGATTGTCTATTAAGATCTCGATGACCTCTGATCGTGTCTTGGTGTCCACATTTTTTGAGATGCGGTTGATATTCCCCGTAAAGATCTGAGCAGGATAACTTTTTACATTGAACTTAATTTCATTACCTTCCTTCACCTGGCTCACCATTTTCTCGGGTATGGCAATGTGCAGACGGAGTTTACTTTCATTGTTCAGCTTCAGGATCGGGATGATGGAACGTTCGCCAGGGCCCACAAAATCGCCCGGGGCCAGCTGCCGTTCAGTGATGATGCCATCGAAAGGGGCCGTTATCCTCAGATAACCGGCTGTCTGTTTAGCTGCGTTGTAATGAACCGTTGCTGAAACCAGTTGCAGGCTATCTGACACAGCGTTCGCCTTTGCAAATTCAAGATCATTCAGAGAAACCGAACCCGGGGTTTTGTTTGTCTGCAACAACCGTCTGTAGTTTGCTTGTGTGGCGCCATAAATGGCCTCGGCTGATTTCATCTTTGCAAACGATTCAGACAATTGACTTTCTATTTCCGGCGCTTCAAGCTCGACGAGCAACTGCCCTTCCTTGACCTGATCGCCAATGTCGACCAGGATGGTGCGGATATAGCTGTTGAGCTTGGGATAAATAGCTGTCGCATAAAACCCTTCGAGTTCGCCTGGAAGTATCAGCGAATGTTCGGGTTGAAGCAATTCTATCTTTACGATTTCAACAGCCGGTCTTTCAGTTTCTGTTTGATGTTCAGATTTTTTACCGGACGAAGAGCAAGCACACAGGGATGCGGTGGCAAGCACACTCAGCAGGGTATATTGAAATATTGTTTTCATCGGAGCTGTCTAAATGGGTTGAGAAAATGTATTTGGAATACTGCCTTCGTCATAGAATTCGCTGCCGGCATCTTCGGGGTTGAGTGAAACCGATTTAAAGTCTGTTTTTCGTTGAACGGAAGCAAAGACAACAGGCAAGACCAGCAGTGCGGCAAAAGTGGAAGCAACCAACCCACCTATTACAGCAATACCGAGCGGGGCTGATTGTTCTCCTCCTTCTGTAAGGCCGCTTGCCATCGGCAACATGCCTGCCACCATGGCAACGGTAGTCATTATGATCGGCCTCAACCTTACCGCTCCCGACACCCGTGCTGCCGTAAATGCATTTTGGTATTTCATCCTCAGCTGTTCGGCATTGGTTATCATCAGCACCGCATTGGCCACCGACACGCCCACCGACATAATAATACCCATATACGATTGCAGGTTCAGCGTACAACCTGTCATCACCAGCAACAAAACAGAACCCGCCAATACGGCAGGTATCGTAACGAGAATTACAGATGCCACCCGGAACGACTGAAAATTGGCGGAGAGCAATAAAAAGATCACCACAATGGCCAGCAACAAACCCGACTGCAGGCTTGAGAGTGTTTCCTGCAACAATTTCACAAGACCTTTGAGCTCAACCACCGCTCCCCGCGGTGGTTTACCCGCCTTTGTAATGGCTGTAGCCACATCGGCCGCAGCTGTGCCTAAATCTTTTTTAAAAATATTGGCCGAGACGGTTATGATCCTTCTTGGCCCAGCCCTGTCATATTCGGCCGGAACGGTATCGGCCTTTATTTCGGCTACATCGCCCAGTGTTGGCCTCAGCTGGGTGGGCACCAACGGAATATTTTCGAGATCGGCAACCGATTGCATTTGATATTCGGGCAGCTGCACCTGCACCTGATAGGCAAATCCTTTGCGTGTATCAAGCCAGAAATTTTTTTCCGTAAACCGGCTGGATGAGGTGGCCACCACCAGCGATTTTGCCACTTCATCAGGGTTAAGCCCCATTTGCGCAACCCGCTCCCGGTCCATCTTGATGTTCAGGATCGGGTAACGGAGCGGTTGATTGATACGTATGTCGCGCAGGTATTCAATCTTATTCAATTCGTTGATCACTTTCAAGGCATAGCGCTGTCCGTCATCCAGGTCTTTCCCGCCTATGACTATCTCAATCGGGGTGAGGGCTCCCTGGCTCATGATCTTATCGGTGAGCTCAATGGGTTCGAACGAAAGATGCACATCTTTCAACAGCAGTCCTGCCTTCTGACGGATACGGTCTTTGAGCTCGTCCAGATTATCAACATGATAGGCGTGATCCAGATCAATCTGCAACACGGCTTCATGCGGGCCCGAGTTAAACACATACAAGGTATTGGTCCCATAACTGGAAGGGGTGTTGCCAATAAAGGCCGAAGTGATGGCCACATTTTCTTTTCCAACCAGACTTTCGATGATATGCGTTACGGCAATCACACGGTCTTCGGTACGCTCAATACGCATGCCCGGCGGGCACACCACACGTATCTGAAACTGTCCTGAATGCCAGAGCTTGGGCATCATGTCTTTTCCGATCAGCAACACACCGCTGATCAGTACCGCGATACTGACAATGAAATAGAACCCGATTACTTTTTTCCGGTTGTTGAGGCACTTATCCAGTATACCCAGGTATTTTAGTTTAAACCGCTCGAAGAGCGAGATCTTGGCTGGGTTTTTATGTTCGAAATTTTCCATCCGCTGTTCTTCATTGCCGCTCAGATCGGGCAGGATTTCGAGTGCATGCACCGAATGAACAGCATGTCCTTTCAGCCACCAATTGCCCAACACAGGCACGAGCGTTTGCGACAGGAGGAAGGAAGCCAGCATCGAGAACCCGACGGCAAGCGACAAGGGAAGAAACATGCCCCGGGGTACTCCTGTCATTAGAAATGCGGGCGCAAAGACAGCCAGGATACACAACAGGATAAGCAGTTTGGGAAATGAAAGTTCTACACAGGCATCAAACACAGCCCTCGCCTTGCTCTTGCCCATATCCAGATGCTGGTGGATATTCTCGATCGTTACGGTAGACTCATCCACCAAAATACCAATGGCGAGGGCCAATCCAGAAAGCGTCATGATGTTGATGGTCTGACCGCAAAGCTTGAGCAATAAGATAGCGATTGCCAGGGACACCGGAATGGTAACGATGACAATGAGTGCACTCCGCAGATCGCCTAAAAACAAAAGCACCATCAGGCCCGTAAGCAGGGCTCCGGTAATGCCTTCGAACGCCAGGCTGTTGACCGATTGTCTCACATACACCGACTGGTCGAATTCATAACTGAGGTCTACATAATCCGGAAGCAGGGCTTTCATTTCCGGTAATTTTGCCTTGAGTGCATTCACCACACTCATCGTACTCGCGTCGGCAGTCTTGGTGACAGGGATGTAAACCGACCGTTTCCCATCGACCAGCGCATAACCTACGGTAACATCAGCCCCGTCTTCGACTGTAGCCACATCGCGTAGAAACACCGTTGTGCCCGGACCGGCCTTGATCGGTATATCTAAAAATTCTTCCACCTGATCGATCGTCGTATTCGACGGGGTCATCAACGTATAATCGCCTACCCGGATGTTTCCGGCCGGCGATATCTGGTTGTTTTTCGAAACGGCCAGTACGATCTCATCGGGTGTGAGCGTATAGGCTTTCATCCGTTCGGGATCTACGCGAACCACTACAGTACGTTCATTCCCGCCAAAGGGAGGAGGCGCAGAAGCCCCAGCCACCTGCGAGAACAGGGGCCTGATCTTGGTCGAAGCCAGGTCCTGCATTTCGTTCAGACTGGCCTTCTTGCTGTGAAAAACCAGTTCACCCACAGGCAGGCTCGATGCATCAAAACGAACCACCGTAGGGGGTACCGTGCCCTGGGGCATATAACTCAGCACACGGCTCACCTGGTTTGCCACCTCGCCCGCAGCCTGGGCCATGTTGGCGTTTTCATAAAAGGTACATTTAACCAGACACAGCCCTTGTATGTTTTTCACATCAATATCCTTGATGCCCGAAACATACAACAGCTGGTTCTGGTAACGGGTAGCAATAAAACCTTCCATTTGCTGTGGTGTCATTCCCCCATAAGGCTGGGCAATGTAGATGGTAGGAAGATTCAGGGCCGGAAAAATATCGACGGGAATACTGAACAAAGCCAATACCGCAAAAATCAGTACCCCAAGGATGATCACAAGAATACTGATCGGGCGGGACAAGGCGGATGCAATCAACTTTTTCATTGGCGAGTTTTATTTAGACCTGACGGCATTCAAAAACAAACCCATATCGCCGCTGGCGGCTGCAACAGCAAGCAGCGCCCTCCAGGTATTGTTATAGGTAATCGAGTAATCGGCCTCGGCACGGGCAAGCAGAAAGAGGCTTTGGCTCAGTTCAACCAGGTTTCCCAACCCGCTTTGATAACGTGCCCGGCTCTGATTAAAACCCGCCGTGGCTGCCTGCCTCTGCACCGGCACTTCATGCGCTTGCTGAACAGACAGACCATATTGAACGTTTCCGTTTTCGAGCTGGCTGTTCAAACGCTGCGTGGTTGCATCCAGCAGCTCGTTGTCGCGTTGTACATTGAACATACGGCTTTTGTATTCATGCCCGGTGCGGAAAATATCGGTTACATTCCACAAAAAATAGGCGCCCACCATGTAATTATACCGTTGAAACTGCATCCCGTCCGAAAAGCTGGATGAATACACATCGGTACTTGAGATGCCCGACCCCCTGGCCGAGGTGGTGGCCAGGTATTTAAGGGTAGGCAGGTATGATCTGCGTACTGCTTTGGCCGCAAACAAATCGCTTTCTATCTTTCCCTGATAAATGCCAAGCAGGGGGTTTTTGTTGATCGTGCTTTGTGCAAGGTTTGCAACCGGAAGGGAGGAATTAAAACCAAGCGTATCCACCAGATAATAATGCCCTGTCTGCCCAAGGTATTCGCCAAACTTGATCTGGGCCTCGGCTTCGTCGCGCAGACTGCTCAAATAGGTAATCTTTGCTTTCGAAACCTCGGCCGCCGAAAAGGAAGAATCAATCCCCGGTTTTAAACCAGAGCTCACTGCAGCCTTGATGAGGTTATTTACATCAATGGCCCGGAGGAGGTTCTGCTGTTGTACTTGCCTCAGTTGCTGATAGACCAACAGGAAGAGATAGCTTTCGGATACTTTAATCTGATGCTGAAATACTTCGTTTTGATATACGGCATCGGCTACTTTGAGTTCGGCCCCGCGCTGGTTAATGCTTGCAGTGATCTTTCCAAACGCATAGATGGGCCCGGTCAGCACCGCCGTGGTAAACTGCGATGAAGCCGCGTTCCAGTTTTGCGAATTGGTGATGCCCCCCGAAACGGGTATGGCAGTTCCCTCGTTTGGGAACGATTGCCCCACCACGCTGTTGGCCGTACCATAGGTCACTTGTTCCTGGATTTGAAGCGTGGGGATATACGCCGTCTGGCTTGATTTTAACTGCTCGCCGGCGCTGTATCGATCTGACTGCGCAGCCTTGATTTTGGGATAATTGGCTACAGCCGTATCCAATGCTGCTTTTATGCCTATGGACACCGTATCCATTTTTCGTTGAGCACTAACCGGCTCCGACATCAAGATCATTCCCAGCAAAAATGTTGCCGTATGAAGAAGATAGTTCTGAGCGCTGTACAACATCGGGTATTGGTTAAGGTGTTGTGTATCACACAAAGAAAGAAAACCGACCTTAAAACCGCCTGAATGCAGGATTAAAAGTGCATTAACCGCCAAACAGGCAGCGGTTTCAAACGGAGTGCAGATTAGATAGTATCATCCTTAAAATCAGCACTTTCGCCTGAACGGATCAGAGGTACGGAGGATCGGGGCTTTCGTGCGCACCTGATCAGAGATTTCTTCCTGAATCTTCCAACTGATCTCTGCTCTCCTGCTTGAGCCTCTTTAGCATAAAGGGACGTTCGTACCTCTTTCCTGGAATGATCGTATTCAACTCAAGAAGAATGCATTGGGTAAGCAGAAGGGTGTATTTACGAAGGAGGAGCGTATCTTGCTGAAGGAGAAGGGCGTATTGACGAAGGGAAAGCGTGTAATGATGAAAGAGAAGGCTGTATTGACGAAGGGAAAGCGTGTAATAATGAAAGCGAAGGTTGTATTGACGAAGGAAAAGCGTGTATTGATGAAAGAGAAGGCTGTATTGACGAAGGGAAAGCGTGTATTGATGAAAGAGAAGGGTGTATTGATGAAAGTGAAGGGTGTATTGACGAAGGGAAAGAGTGCATTGATGAAGGGAAAGCGTGTATTGATGAAGGAGAAGGGTGTATTGATGAAGGGAAAGCGTGTATTGATGAAGGAGAAGGGTGTATTGATGAAGGGAAAGCGTGTATTGATGAAGGGAAAGCGTGTATTGATGAAGGAGAAGGATGTATTTACGAAGGGAACGTGTATGGATAAAGAAAGATGCTCCCGGATCTGTACAGGGCAGGGACACCCGGATAGGTCAGGTCTTTCAATTTTTGTTAATATTGTTCTCCATGATCAAACGTTGGAAATTAAAGGAAGAAGCTGATAAACAAGCAGTAAGCAAACTGGCCTCAGAGCTGAGTGTGACCGAAGTCGTAGCCCGTATGCTCGTGCAGCGTGGGATCAGCACCTTTGAACAAGCCAAAGCATTTTTCAGACCCGATTATGAGACCTTGCACGATCCCTTCCTGATGAAAGACATGGACAAGGCCATTGCCCGCATACAAAAAGCCATCGCCACGGCCGAACATATCCTGATTTTTGGCGATTACGATGTAGATGGCACTACGGCCGTGGCCCTGGTCTGGTCGTTCCTAAAAACCATCTATCCAAACACGGGTTATTACATCCCCGACAGGTATAAAGAAGGGTATGGTATTTCGTTTGCAGGCATTGATTTTGCAAAAGCGAACAACTACACCCTTATCATTGCGCTTGATTGCGGCATTAAATCGATCGATAAGGTAAACTATGCTTCTGAACGCAACATTGATTTTATCATCTGCGATCACCACCGCCCGGGCGAAACACTGCCGGCCGCAGTAGCTGTGCTCGACCCCAAACGTGACGACTGCTCCTACCCCTACGATGAACTCTGCGGTTGCGGCATAGGCTTTAAGCTGATACAAGGCTTTGCACAACATACCGGCATCCCAATCAGCCAGCTCGATTGCTATCTTGATTTGGTTGCAGTAAGCATTGCTGCTGATATTGTTCCGATAACGGGCGAAAACCGCATCCTGGCGTTTCATGGCCTGAAACGCATCAACTCCAATCCGCGTCAGGGTTTTAAGACCATCCTAAAATTTCTCAAGGTCAAAAAACCCTTGACCATATCCGATCTCGTCTTCCTCATCGCGCCCCGTATCAATGCCGCAGGCCGCGTGGCAAGCGGAAGCAAGGCGGTAGACCTGCTCGTGGCCGACAACGAAATAGCCGCCGAAACCACAGGGGCAGCCATCAACCAACACAATACAGACCGGCGCGATCTCGACATGACCATTACCCAGCATGCCCTGCTCCTGATCGATAACAACACCGAGCTGCAAAAACGAAAATCAACCGTTGTGTTTCATCCCGACTGGCACAAAGGTGTTGTCGGCATTGTGGCATCCCGTTTAACAGAACGGTACTACCGCCCTACCATCGTGCTTACCCAAAGCGATGGGGTGATAACCGGTTCGGCCCGTTCGGTAAAAGATTTTGACGTATACGAAGCCATCGATGCCTGTAGCGACCTCCTCCTACAATTCGGGGGACATAAATATGCGGCAGGGCTCACCTTAAAACCCGAAAACCTCGAAGCGTTTGTGGCCAGATTCGAGGATGTGGTATGTGCTTCGATCCAGGAATACATGCTCACCCCCGAACTTGAAATAGATGCCGAGCTAAAACTTTCAGAAATAGACTGGAAACTGTTTCGCATCATCAAGCAATTCGCCCCGTTCGGCCCAGGCAATATGTCGCCACTCTTCATCACCCGCAGCGCATCCGACAAAGGCTCGGCGCGCATCGTAGGCAATAACCACCTCAAGCTCGATGTGGTGGATGCCGCCAATCCACGTCAAAGCATTCCGGCCATTGGCTTTGGACTGGGAGAACATTTTCCTGATATTTCCAGAAAGATACCGTTCGATTTGTGTTATTCGATTGAAGAAAATGAATACAATGGGATGGTTTCGTTGCAATTGAATGTGAAGGATATCAAGATTTAGGGTTTTACCCAGAGAACTCTCCTGGTAATTTTATGTATTTCGTTTCAACCCTTGACCAAAGGATTCTTTATGGCTTCACCAAATATTCTCGCCCGCTCCTTGCTTTTTCTTTTGCTTCTTCCAGGCCTTCAAAGGCTGCAAGCCCAGACGGAGAGCGAACAGCTTACTGAACATTGTGCACAAAGTCTCAAAATGAATGACTACCGGGCCGCCCTGAGCGATTGCAATCAACTGATAAAGGCCGACACCAACAGTTTCGCAGCATGGACCAACCGCTCATTATGTTACATACGTTTGCTCAAAGCCGATTCGGCCCTGGCAGACGCAGAACATGCCCTGCAGCTGGTTCCCGGATCGGGAGAACCCGGAATGAACAAAGCCATCGCACTCTTTATGCTCAAACGCTTCAAGGAATCAATCGTTCTCTTGCAGACACTGGAAGCAAAATACCCGGCTTACTGCAAAAGTTATGTGATCGAAGCTCAGAATCAATTCGAACTGAAAGATTTCAACAAAGCCAAATCCTTGATCGACAAAGCAATCAAGTGCGATCCCGCTTCTGCCCTTGCCTGGGCCTGTGAGGCAGCGCTACAAAAAGCAACCGACCCACTACAGCACAAAAAGATAATTGCAGACCTTGACAGTGCTCTGAAATATGCTCCCGACGAAATGCATTACTTGTTCGAAAATGCACAGGAACACTTCTTATCCGGCGATTTCAAAAATGCAGAAGCGCTGGCAAACAAAATCATCGGCCATACACACCTCTACTGCGATGTGTATTATATACGTGGCCTGGCCCGTGTTTCGTCAAACGACGTAAAAGGAGGATGTGAAGATCTTTTCCGGGCAACACAGATGGGGTATGACAGCGCCACTGAAAAACTAGCTCTGTACTGTCCTGAAAAAGCTAAATTACATACCATGTTCATCTCGCTTCACCAGGCATGGAAAGCAGACAGTGCAGGGCGATATGAGGATGCACTCAAAATCCTGGATGAGGTGAGCAGGGCCCAACCCCAATCAGCGGATGTAAGGGCGTATAAAGGCGAAGTCCTGCTTCAGCTGGGCGACACAACTTCCGCCTTTGAACAATACGAGGCGTGTAAGAAGATAGATCCATATTATTCAATCGCTTATGCAGCAACCGGGACCCTGCTTGTGCAACAAGCGAGATACACCCTGGCGCTTCCAGACCTGGATATGGCTATTAAGCTCCGGTCCGACCTGCCCTATTTATACGCTTCACGTGCTCTTGCAAACATGAACCTGCATGAATTCCAGTCATCCCTCACTGATCTTAACAAATCTCTTGAGCTGGACCCGGACGATGCTTACCTGCACTCTTTTCGGGCCACCATCTTCGGACTTTTGAATAAAAACAAAGAAGCGTTGCAGGATTTGAATGAAGCCATCCGCCTGAATCCTAAATCAGCGTATTATCTCTCTCGGGCGAGACTCTATTATGCCATGCACGATGCAGAAAAATGCCTAAATGATCTGGATGTCTATTTGATTGATTTTCCAAAAGCAAGCGACATTCTTTTATCCAAAGTAAATCTGCTTGTTAAACTCAAGAGGTTCAAAGAAGTTGAGCTGGTACTTACGCAATTGATCTCTTTAAATGCAAAGGATCCATTCTATTATCTCATGCGAGGAGATTTTAGAAGGGATAGCAAAAACCTCAAAGGGGCCATTGCTGATTTTACGAAAGTTATTGAACTGAACCCTGTTTCGGGAGAGGCTTATTACAAACGCGGTTCGACTAAATTCGGAGCCGGTGATCAACCGGGGTCTTGCAAGGACCTGAAAGAAGCGGCAAGACTTGGTTTCCCCGGCGCCCAACGGGCTTATACGATGAGCTGCCAGTAAGTCAAACACGACTGGCCGCATGGGGTGTAACGTTCAATCTCTGGCCCACATTTCGCACTTATTTTCTTTAAACCCAAATTGCGCATCAGATGGCTTGTGAGCTAATGCACAGTCTGGGTTAAAATGGGATCGTCTTCCTCCTTCAAATTTGCAAGATGTATTAACCTTCTTCCAAAATAATTCAGCTTCTCTTCAACCGATAATTTGTTAGTTCCCACCGCTTATCCTCCAAATCCTGCCAGATACTAAAAGGCCCCAAAGCTCAATACAATCTCGTGCCAATCGTACGTTTTAACAGAAGCCGGCATTCAAAAGCCGGGAATCCTTCATCCGTTAAAACACAACCATCATGGCAGACATCACACCTGGCAATTCCCCCAGAGGAAAGAAAAAAGGTCGTCGCACCCTCAACCAGATCAGGCTTGATATGACACCCATGGTCGATCTTGCCTTTCTGCTGCTCACCTTCTTTATCCTGGCCACGACACTCAACCTGGCCAAGACGATGGAAGTGGTGTATCCGAAACAAACAAGCAAGACAATGCCGGTTAGCGACAGTCTTGCAAACACTTTTCTGATTGGCGAAAAAGACAACCAGGTGTATTATTATCCCGGCAAATTCAAACTCGACTCGACAAGATTGGTAAAAGTGGGGATGAACGGGGATGAGTTGATGAACCTCATCGCTCAAAGAAATCGTCTGATCATAGACAAGGTAAATGCGCTGAAAGACAAATACCGCACCCGGCAAATAAACAAAGATGAGTATGTGGCCACGCGCAAAGTAATCCTGGGCGATTCAAAAGCTCCGTTTTTTATCATCAAAACGGGCGATAAGTCGAAATACAAAGAAGTGGTGAATATCCTCGATTGCCTGAACAACAGCGAGGCGAATAAGTATGCAGTGGTGGATATTTCAGAAAGCGAAACAGATGTCTTAAAAAAGACGCTCGCGGCAAACTAAGCAGTGCCTGAATGTTAAACCGAGGCCGGGATATCTTTACAACCTTATCGCAGGATAATCCTACCCAGCAATGCAGAAAAACTTTGTTTGGATTTGATGAGGTATTGCTGTTCGGTAACGAGGATAATCTGCTCCTCATAGCTGCTGCTTTCCTTAAGCCGGGTCTGATTATCGTGTATCATCTTTTCCAGTTTGCGGATCTTTAGCGCATATACCGCGTGCAGGACGCTTTGTTTCAGCATCATCGATTCGGTGTTTACGGGGATATTGTGTTTTTCCCAGTTGGCAAGCTGATAGGGGGTAGTGAGTATTTCAATGGCTGTGCCCGATATTTGTGGGTCGGGATGCTGTATGTAATAGTCGTTCGAAAGTTCTTCGCCCTCGTGGGTAATAAATTCATGAAAGAATTTACGGTAAAGCGGGTTCTCGAATTCTATATCACCGCTGATTTCGTGGATCACAAGCGTCCCGACACTTACTTCAACCACTTCTTTTTCGCCTTCTTCGGTCTCGCTGTCTATGCTTACTTTTTCATTCGAGAAATTCAGAAGAATGCGGATGATGTCGCGTTCCTGATGCTCGGTCTGTGTTTCGGTAATCTTACGGCCTGGCTTTTCTCCATCCGGCAGCGTAAGCAGTTCTTCGGGCACCGCATTGAATTCTTCCCGGGGCTGAGCCGGTGTGTCGTACTGCTTTTTGCGACGGAGCTTGTTGAGTTCAGAAAGCAGGGCCTGTTCATCCACATCCATGATGCGGCTGCATTCCTTGATATACACCGAACGGTAGATCGGTTCCGGGATCAGCGAAATACTTTCAACCAGTTCTTTGATAAGCCCCGCCTTCTTGATCGGGTCATGCGATGACTCGCTGTACAGGAGCTGGGCCTTGAAGGCAATAAAATCCTTTGTATTTTCCTTAATGAAGGCTTTAAAGTCGGTGCTGCTTACTTTTTTGGAAAAAGAATCGGGGTCTTCTCCATCCGGGAAAAGCAGTACGCGCACATTCATGCCTTCTTCCAGCACCAGATCGATACCCCTGAAACTTGCCTTGATACCGGCATTGTCGCCATCATACAGGATCGTGATATTGTTTGTATAGCGGCGTATCAAACGGATTTGATCAACCGTAAGCGCAGTGCCCGATGATGCCACGACATTTTCAATCCCTGCCTGGTGCATCGAAATGACATCGGTATAGCCTTCGACCATAAAACACACATCTTCCTCAACGATGCGTTTCTTTGCATAATACAACCCATAGAGCACCTTGCTCTTGCTGTAGATATCTGTTTCGGGGCTGTTGATGTATTTGGCAACCTTTTTATCGGTCTTGAGTGTTCGTCCTCCAAAAGCAATGACCCGTCCGCTTACGTTGTGGACAGGGAATATGATACGCGCGGAGAAACGGTCGAAGAAACGGGGTTGCTGTTCCTGCCCCGGTTGTACAGGGTCTGTGCTTTCCTTCGAAATGGTGAGCCCGGCCTTGACCAGGTAATCGAGCTTATGCCCGGCCGTGATGGCAGCATCACTGAAACCACGCCACTTGTCAAAACTGTAACCCAGCTGAAATTTATGAATCGTTTCGTCTGTAAAACCGCGCTGATGAAAATAACTCAGACCCACAGATTTGCCTTCGTCGGTTTCCCACAAGGTTTCGGTAAAATTTTTCTGGGCAAAGGAGCAGACTACGTACAAACTCTCCCGTTCATTGTTGGCGATGACTTGTTCCGGGGTCTGCTCTTCCTCGGCAATTTCAATATTGTATTTTTTGGCAAGCCAGCGCAGGGCTTCGGGGTAATTAAGCTGCTCATGTTCCATGATAAAATTCACGGAATTGCCTGCCTTGCCGCAACCAAAACATTTGTAGATCCCTTTTACCGGCGAAACGTTGAAGGAAGGGGTTTTCTCATTATGAAAGGGGCATAAACCGATGAGGTTTGCCCCTCTTTTTTTGAGCGAAACAAATTCCCCCACCACCTCATCAATACGCGAGGCTTCGAAAATGGAAGAAATGGTTTCCTTGGGGATCATGGTTTGATGAAGAACACTGTTCTATTATTTCTTTTTATCGTAATCAACTTCCTCTTTGAGCTTGCCGGTGTTGTCATAAAATCTCCAGACGCCCACCTGGTAGCCCTCCTTGTACATGCCTTCGTACATCTTTTGCCCGTTATCATAGTATACCGTGCCCTTGTGATCACGTTTGCCCTGGGTAAAATACCCCTCGCTCTGCACCTTGCCCGAAGGGAAGAAAGCCACCCACTCCCCTTCCCGTTTCCCGTTTTTGTAATACCCACGTATCTGGATGACGCCGTTTGGATAACGCATCATAAAATCGCCTTCCTGAAGCGTATCGAATTTGCTCTTTGGTTCGGCGATGATTGGTTTTTCTGTTTTCTCCTTCACCGAAACAGAATCGGCACCGGCTTTGGGTGCAACAGGCATTTGTTTATCACTCACTCCCGAACAGGATGCAAACAGACATACAGCGATAAATGCAGGCAACAGCTTATTTTTCAGCTGGGCGATAGGTGTTTTCATTCGTATCATTCTTTTTCGGTTCAACACTATTCTGTTTTGTTGCAGTTTCCAGAATTCCTCGTCTCCGGCTTCGGTGGAATCAACCCGGTAAACTCATTTTTTTCGTTCGGTCGTAAAGATCACCAGTTGTTCAAGCGAGTTCCGGGCATCCGTCTCCGGAAAAGTACGGAGGAGCGCAATGGCCTTATCGCGGTACTCGAGCATCCTGTCGCGGGTGTATTCAATACCCCCGCTTTTTAGTACAAACTGAATGACCTCCTGAACCTTTGCGGGCTCCTCATTTTTATTTTTTACCAGGTTGATGATTTTGCGTTTGTCTGTAGCCGAGGCATGATTGAGTGCATAAATCAAGGGCAGGGTCATCTTCTTTTCCTTGATGTCGATGCCGGTGGGTTTGCCGATGTCTCCATCGCTGCCAAAATCAAACAGATCGTCCTTGATCTGGAAGGCAATGCCGGTGAGTTCGCCAAAGAGCCTCATCTTGCTTTCCTGTTCGTCGCCGGCATTTGCGGTAGCAGCTCCGGATGCGCAGCAGGAAGCAATGAGCGAAGCCGTTTTAGAGCGGATGATTTCGAAGTAAACCGGTTCGGCAATATCCAGACGCCGGGCCTTTTCAATTTGAAGCAGTTCGCCTTCGCTCATCTCACGAACGGCATTCGATACAATGCCAAGCAGTTTGTGCTCGTTGTTGTCCACCGAGAGCAACAGGCCGCGAGAAAGGAGATAATCGCCTACCAGGACTGCAATTTTATTTTTCCAGAGTGCGTTTACGGAGAAAAAGCCCCGGCGCAGGTTTGAATCATCCACAACATCGTCGTGCACAAGCGTAGCCGTATGCAGCAGTTCGATGAGGGCAGCGGCCCGGTGTGTGGATTCGGTAATTTGTCCGCATGCTTTTGCAGACAGGAAGACAAACAAAGGCCTGAGCTGTTTTCCTTTGCGCCGCACGATATAATGCGTAATCTTATCCAGCAAGGGAACAGAACTCTTCATCGATGCCAGGAATTTCTCTTCGAATTCCTCCATTTCCCTGGCCACCGGGGCCTTTATCTGATCGATTGAATGCATCTGGTTCAAAGCTTCTTCTCCGGCTGTTTATAGTCGACGGCGGTATGGGTTTAACGAGTCAAGCAACACTAAAAGTAGAGATAAAAATGGGTTCCTTCTCTGGTCATTAATACGAAAATCGTCCAAAACGGTAATACTTGCCCCTGCGGGCAAAAAGCACAATGTCTTTTTCATCCACCTTTTTGTTCATCTTGGGCAAAAACCAGCAACTGTTCTTCTTCGAATGATTATCGAGTATCTGCTGGCGCTGGGTATTGCCCTTCATGTCCATAGAAACGAGTACAACAACAGACTTTGCAGGATTGTTCATGCTGGAGATATGCCCCCGCTCGATCTCTGTTTCGGTGTGGTGCATATTGTCGGGACTGTCATTATAGATAAAATGCAGGATATCCCCCCCATCTGCCAGGACATACGAGGAATAAGGCCCCCCGTCGTTGACCGAATGCTGGAATTTGCTGATTTTTTTAAGCAGACTGACCTGCCCCGTAGAATCGAATGCAACAACAATAATATCGTTGTAATAATAATTATAGGTATTCGTATAGGTATGCGTGGCCGGGTTGTAGTAGGATGAAACATCCATATAATACTGTTCAGCCACCATCACAGCGCTGCCATTGGGGCGGAGTAAAAAATGATCAATATCGAAATTGAAAAGTTCTTTCCCTTTTGAAACTTTGCTTTCGGTCATAAACTCCATCATAAAATCCTTTGCAAACTCGCGCACATCGTGGGCCGAAACCTCTTTGCTTGTTTTGTCGATCTTGAGAAAAAAGGTGCCCGCCTGGCTGGTACCCGAATTCTTTGAGTAAAAGCCCGCGCAAACAAGATCACCCACAGGATTGATATTAAAGGTAATGTCGGAAATAAATTTATCGGCCAGATCGATTGTATACTCTTTCAGTTGGTCTGTCTTGTAAAAATAGGCCAGGATGCTATAGCTATAGCTCGGCTTCCGGCGTTCAATATTTTCCTTGTTTTTGTCGATGTTGGCCAGCATAAAGACATTTCCATCGTTATCAACCCTGTATTTCGAAATATGGAATTGTTTATCGCGATAAGGCAGTTCCAGGCTTTTCGACCAGATCAGGTCAAGGTTGGCATCAATGACTTTGTATGAAAATTTTTCGTTCGAACTTTTATCGAACGGCTCGTGATGAAATATCAGCAGATGTGATTTGTCTTCGGAATACACAAAATCGAAGGTCCCCTTATTGCGTTTGGAATCAGACTCAATGGAATCGAGCAACATCGGTTTATTTTCCATGGCCCCGTTTTCCGAAATCAACTGGACATAGGCGTAGTTTTTTTCCTTCAGATGGCTGTAGTACGAAGTGAAGAGCAAGAGTTTACCATTCAGATAAAAAAGCCGTTCTATTTCCGGAGTCTTGAATTTACCTTTTCCATGAAAAAAGCGTTCGGCCGGGGTGGTGGGTTCTGTAAGTTCAGGAAGCCGAAATTCAACATTGGCAATCAAGCCCATGCTCTTTTTTGCGTACGTTTCGAGAAAATAACGGGTTGGGCTCCTCCATCCCCCGGGTTTGGTTTTGAGGGCATAGACATGCTCCTCGCTTCCCCCCAGGATACTGGCAATATAACTGAACTTGGGCGAAGCAATCTGCTGTCCTCCCCAGGCTACATCAATCTGAGCGCCCGAACGGAAACAGAACAGGCTGAAAAGAGCAAAAACAAGGTATCTATTCATAGGAAAATTGACCAACAGACAGGGATCTTTATGCTGAAACAAGGCAAAGTTACACTTTTGCAGAGAATTGGATCCAATCAGACCTGGTACTCATCAAGCCCAATACAGAACCATGTATTTACCTCAGATTACGCGAGCGATCATCTGCACGTGTATTTCGGAGAAACGTAAAGAACCCCTGGATTTCATTTTGACATTTCGCAAGCATCCTGGAAGATGAGCTGACAGTGGCGAGACAGAAAGAATCCCAAAGCAGCCGTACTTTATCTTTTAGCAATCACCTATTGGAATCGATGCAGAATTGGTTTAACTTTGAAGGTAAGAAAAGCAAGATGAAAAACACCCCTATTCTTCTGTTGTGCATCTTTTTCTCCTGTTGGGTCTTGCCCACGCTGTATGCTCAAACCGAGGGAATCTCCATTCCGGATACTTCGAGGATTGAGAAAGTGAATGTTTTCGGGGGGGTATCTCCTTCCAAACCAGTTGATATGGTTGTTGACGATACACAATCTTCTTCGGTCGCATACAATACCCCTTTACATGAACCTCTCCCGGCCCCAGACTGGACCCTCAAGTGCAATCCGGTCATCCTGGCAAGAGGCGAAGTGCCGGTATACCTCGAACATAAACTCAACACAAGCTGGAGCACTGAAGCGGCCATAGGCATTACATTCAGAGACATGATCAAAGACGATGTGCTTCAGGAAAAACCTCTTTTTCAAAAAGACCCCAATGCCGATGTATTAAGTGGTTTGTGCGGAAAGATAGCCCTTCGATATTTCCCAGGTCATCATGCCTGTTCAGATTTTTACTTTTCACCCGAACTCGATTATACCAGTTACCGCAAGGATATTACAGGTGTTTATATGGGCTCTGACGGTCAATATGTGAAAGGTAAACTCCGCGATGAACAGCAGTATGCCGATTTTCGGTTCCAGGTAGGGTGGCAGAATTCAGATGCTCTTGATAGTGATTTTTCGTTCGATTGGTTTCTCGGGGCAGGCATACGTCTGGGATCTGAAAACAATGTGGAACCCGATGAACGAAATGCCAATGTCATTGTCCTGAACCATGCCAACGTGGTGACTCCGGTTATCGCACTGGGAGTTAAGATAGGACTGGGTTTAAAGGAATAAGGATTGGGGAGTTCAAAAAGGTGAAATTTAAATTTTTGAAACCGAAATCCAAATAAATCAAAATCTTTCATTCAATCCCAAATCGTAATTTCCAAATCCCAATTCTTTTTTTTATTCCCAAATCCTAATTCCCAAATCCCAAATCTTTCGTGGCTGCCTTATTTTTATTCGCCAGCTGACCGCAGGCAGCATCAATATCCTTGCCCCGGCTACGCCGTACATTCACAATGATCCCATTTTCTTCGAGATGTCCTGCAAATGCCCGGAGGCGGGCTTCGGTAGTCTGCTGAAACTCGCCCTGGTCTATGGGGTTGTATTCAATAATGTTTACTTTGGCGCAGGTTCTTCTGCAAAAATCAACCAGCTCTTGTGCATCTTCTATCTGATCATTGAAATCTCTGAAAACGATATATTCAAAGGTTACACGCGATCCTGTTTTCTCATAAAAATAGTTCAACGCATCGGCCAGCGCATCGAGTGAATTGCTGTCGTTGATAGGCATGATACGGCTTCGCTTTTCATCGTTGGCAGCATGCAGCGACAAGGCCAGGTTAAACTTCACCTGGTCATCTCCAAGCTTAATAATCATTTTTGAAACGCCCGCTGTTGAAACGGTAATCCGCTGTGGCGACATGCCTAATCCCTCGGGTGAGGTTATCTTCTCAATCGATTCGAGGACATTTTTATAATTCAGCAAGGGCTCGCCCATGCCCATATACACAATATTGGTAAGCGGTACCTGGTAGGTGGTTTCTGCCTGGTTACGGATCAACACCACCTGATCATAGATTTCATCGGCGTTCAGGTTACGCAAACGTTCCATCTTTCCGGTGGCACAGAACTTACACGTGAGACTGCACCCAACCTGCGAAGAGATACATGCGGTCATCCGGGTTTCGGTTGGGATAAGCACCCCTTCTACCACATTTCCATCGTAAAGCTTAAACGCATTTTTGATCGTACGGTCTTTGCTCTTTTGAAAATCGGCAATCTCCACCCCGTTGATTACAAAATTCGTTTCGAGCAAGGCCCTTACATCCTTGGAAAGACTGGTCATGTCGTCAAACCGGAGAACGGATTTCTTCCAAAGCCATTCATAGACCTGTTTGGCCCTGAAGGTTTTCTGGCCTTGTGCTTCAAACCAGGTTTTGAGTTCCTCGAGTTTGAGCTGACGGATGTCTTTTTTCTGATCCATGGATTGACTACAAAAGTACGAATAAGCGGGGGATCTGGGATTTTAGCCAGAATCAGGCCAAACCATTGCCGGTGAGATGACTTCTAAACATTCTTCTTACTTTCGCACTATGCGTTGTTTCCAGGCCGATTTCATCTTTCCGATACAAACCGCCCCACTAAAAAACGGGATGCTGATTACAGACGATGAAGGGGTGATTGTTGACCTTGGTTTTCCCGAAGACTTGGCTCAGCGCTTCCCGGATCTGCATGTCGAACGGTTGCAGGGCCTGCTTGTCCCAGGCTTTATTAATACCCATTGCCATCTCGAGCTCTCCTGCATGAAAGGGCAAATCACCCGCCATACGGGCATGGCCGGTTTTGTAAGCGAGTTTGTCTCAAAACGGGCTGCCTTCACGGATCAGGAGCGAGCCGCTGCTATTGTAAAAGCCGAAGATGAAATGCTCCGTAACGGGACTGTTGCCGTAGGCGATATCTCCAACGGCAACAGCACGTTTTCACAAAAGGCAAAAAAGAGACTATACTATCAAACCTTTATCGAAACATTCGACCTGGCCCCATCCAGAGCCCCTGAAGCGTTTGACAGGGCCTGTCTGCTCAGGGAGGAATTGATAGACCTGATGCCGGAAACCAGACATCAGGTCTCTATCGTTCCGCATGCCCCCTATACCGTAAGCCCCGAACTGCACAAACTTATTGCCACCTATGCACGCAGACATCAACTTCTGCTGAGTATTCATAATCAGGAAAGCAGGGCAGAGGATGAATTGTTCCGGACAGGAACGGGAAAACTAATGGAAATGTATGAGCGTATGGGGCTTGACTACTCCTGGTTTAAAGCTCGGGGCGAAAGCTCCATTCACAGCACACTTCCCTTTTATAAAGACAACGACAAACTCCTGCTCGTTCATAATACCTATACCGCTGAAGACGATCTGCTTTTTGCCGCTGGGGCCGAAACAAAAGCATCTCGCCAAAAACCCTTGCTTTTCTGGGCTACCTGCCCAAATGCGAATCTGTATATTGAAGACCGGTTACCCAATTACACCGCCCTCCTAAAACATAACCTCCGCATTACCATTGGCACCGATAGCCTGGCTTCGAACTCGACCCTATCTGTATTGGATGAACTCAAGACCGTAGCGCATGCACATCCGGAGATTCCTGTTGATGTGCTCTTACGCTGGGCAACCCTTAACGGGGCAGAATTTCTGGGGATTGACAGACAGTATGGTTCTTTTGAAATGGGGAAGAAGCCGGGGGTGGCGCTTATTGAAGGCGCCGGTCCTCTGGCCTTCTCTGGAGGCTGGACTTCGCGAAGGATTCTCTGAACACGATCAATTGTCCCAAAGCTTGCTCAGGGTAACAGCTTAAGGGCATTTCGAATAACCCCTTCCAAACATTCCCTCTTCCTTGGGAGAGGGTCAGGGAGAGGTCTATAAACTGGGGTTATTAGAGATGCCCTTAATCAAATAGACATGATTGTGAGGCAATTGCACTATTTCCCCCGAACCTTCTTTCCTTTTTTTTCACTCATTCGGCATTCGGTGAGCAAGGTTTTAGGAACCCGTATGAGAGCTAAGACAACAAACTCAAATCATCCGAATGATCCGATTTGTTCGGGGCTGTTATCTCATACTTGTTTTTAATCAGGGCCTCGGCAATAACCAGATCTTTGGGGGTCGTAATTTTAATATTGTCGGAAGAACCATCGATGAGGTGTATTTTTCCTCCATCGGCTTCCACAACACCGGCATCATCGGTAAACGTGTATTTGTACTCCTGCTCATAGGCTTTCTGAAGAATCCCTGTCTGAAAACACTGCGGAGTCTGAATGACGCAATACTTCGTGCGATCAACGGCAATACTCTGCCCGGAAACGATCTGACGGATTGATTCCTGAATGGGTACTGCCGGCACGGCATTACCATACATCTCCGCTATTTTGTAAGCTGTCTGGATGATCTTTGTATTTACCAGCGGCCTGGCAGCATCGTGAACAGCAACAAGCCCTTCTTCAGTAACCAGTTTCAGCCCATTCTTCACCGAGTGAAAACGGGCTTCCCCGCCTGCAGCAAGCCGGTGATCTATCTTAAAATCGAATTGCGCACAAAGCTCTTTCCAGTATTCAAACTGATCTGTTCGAAGCACCACAATGATTTCTATCTCCGGGATGGCTTCGGCAAACTTACTGATGGTGTGCATAAACACCGGTTTCCCATTGAGCAGCAGGAACTGTTTCGGGACCGGGGAGTTCATCCTGGTCCCGCTGCCTCCGCCTACAAGAATTGCATGTTTCTTCATGGGGTCTCGCTTCTGCAAAAAGTCCCGGAAGGTTTGCTCACGCTATCTTCCGGGACCCATTACTCATTAATTCAACATGGCTAGAGAATCAGCATGGCGTCGCCATAGCTGTAAAAACGGTATTTCTCCTTAATCGCTTCTTTATAGGCCTTCATGACCAGATCATACCCTCCAAATGCACAAACCTGCATCAGCAAGGTGGATTCTGGCATATGGAAGTTGGTAACCATACAATTGGCTACGCTAAACTCGTAGGGAGGAAAGATGAATTTGTTGGTCCAGCCGGTATAAGGTTTTAACAGCCCTTCAACCGAAACGGATGTCTCGATGGCACGCATGGTGGTTGTTCCGATGGCACAGATCTTACGCTTTGCAGCCTTGCCTTCGTTTACGATGGTTGCGCATTTTTCGGTGATGATCACTTCTTCCGAGTCCATCTTGTGTTTGGTAAGGTCTTCCACTTCTACCGGCCTAAAACTTCCAAGCCCGGTATGCAGGGTCAGGTTTGCAAAACGCACTCCTTTGATCTCCAGTTTCTTCAGGAGCTGTTTGCTGAAGTGCAGACCTGCTGTAGGAGCTGCCACTGCGCCTTCCACTTCGGCATAAACGGTTTGATACCGTTCAGCATCTTCGGGCACTACATTTCGTTTTATATATTTCGGCAACGGAGTCTGACCGAGTGTTTCGATGGTCTTTTTGAACTCTTCGTAAGGACCATCGAACAGGAAACGCAGGGTACGACCACGGGACGTGGTGTTGTCGATGACTTCTGCAACGAGCATATCGTCGTCTCCAAAATAGAGCTTATTTCCGATACGGATCTTTCTGGCCGGGTCAACCAGCACATCCCACAAACGGCTTTCGCGGTTCAGTTCGCGAAGGAGGAACACTTCGATCTTTGCTCCGGTCTTTTCCTTGTTTCCGTACAAACGGGCCGGAAACACCTTGGTATTGTTGAGGATCATCACATCCTTGTCGTCAAAATAGTTGATGATGTCTTTGAACTTTTTCTGCTCTATCTTACCGGTAGCACGGTGAAGCACCATGAGCCTGGCTTCATCACGCGTTTTTGCCGGATGTTCGGCCAGCAGTTCCTTGGGTAAATTGAATTTGAATGCGGATAGTTTCATAAATCTTACGGGATTTGTTTACGGTTTATTAATACGGGCCGCAAATATACGGCAATAGAGGGCCAATGTCAAGCTAAATCCGCATTTTTAGGTGAGGATGCCAGACGTTCTCAACCCGTTCATCACGATCGAAATCCGGGGGGAGGACCTACAGGCTGACAACAGACCGGCCAAACCGGATGTCCACGAGACGCCCGACAGACAATAGAAGCCGATTGGGCGGGCCCGCCAGGCCCGAATAGCGTTGCAACCTGAATAAAAAAACAGAATAACTATAGAATGTGAGTTTCGTCAACCAAAGACTCAGGATACCGCAGGAGGATGGGAGTTCTGTTCAACCGGTTTACTCAAATTGCTGATCCGAAAACTTTCCTCACAGGCATGCTCAAAAGCATCGAGCGACAAGGCATTCTTCAACTCAAATTCCCCGATCCTCGTACGGCACAAAGCAATAAGGTGTGCTCCGCTCTGCAATGACAGGCCAAAATCCCTGGCCAGGGCCCGGATATACGTTCCTTTGCTGCATACTAACCTGAAATCAACCTCCGTTGGCCGGATAGCCAGGATTTCGAATTCAGAAATGACAATTTCACGTGCTGGTATCTCGGCCTCCTTACCTGCCCGTGCAATCTTATAGGCCCTTTTTCCTCCAACACGGATGGCTGAAAATAAAGGCGGGATTTGTTGCTGCTTTCCGGTGAACTGAAGCGCCGCGCCATGGATCAGGGCATCGGTTATGTGATCGGTCGGAAACGTGGCATCGGTTTCCTTTTCGAGGTCAAAACTGGGGGTGGTCGATCCCAGCCTGAATGTGCCGGTATATTCTTTTTCCTGAGCCGTATAATTTTCGAGGTTCCGGGTCTGTTTACCGGTGCAGACTATCAGTAAACCGGTGGCCAGCGGATCCAACGTCCCGGCATGACCTACCTTGATCTTGATCCGCGTACCCTTCTCGGATGGAAGCAGGTTCTGACGCATTTTTTTCCGGATGGTGATTTTCACCTTGTTCACCGCATCAAAAGACGTCCATTCCAGCGGTTTGTCAATGAGCAGGACTTCGCCTTTCTGGAAATCGTAAAACGACATTTTACAGGATTTGCATGTGATAACCAAGAAAGGAACAGACCAGA
>JABDAO010000002.1 GCA_013289095.1 Bacteroidota bacterium
GGGAACCTTGGGGAACATGTCGGGAAGCTTAGTAAACATGTCGGGAAGCTTGGGGAACATGTCGGGAAGCTTAGCAAACATGTCGGGAAGCTTATCAAACATGTCGGGAAGCTTGGGGAACATGTCGGGAAGCTTAGTAAACGTGTCGGGAAGCTTGGGGAACATGTCGGGAAGCTTAGTAAACATGTCGGGAAGCTAAGTAAACATGTCGGGAACCTTGGGGAACGTGTCGGGAACCTTAGTGAACGTGTCGGGAAGCTTAGGAAACATGTCGGGAACCTCAGGGAACGTGTAAGGAACCTTAGGGAATGTGTCGGGAACCCCGGGAAAACGTGTCTCTGGCTGGACCAACATGCAGCAGTCATTCGATCTCTGCCCCCCCCCAGCTTTTGACATTACCCCTTGATATCGGCTCCAAAAGCCACTTCGTAGCTATTGGACAAAACTCGGATCAAGTCAGAGAATTTAATGTGTATTCATCTGGACAACAAGATCTTGTATTATTTCTCAAAGACTCGGGTATCACCACCATTGCAATGGAGAGTACCGGTAGTTATTGGCAAAGTCTCTTCAGGATTTTACAAGTATCCGGTTTTGAAGTACTGTTGGTTTCCGGTCAGCAAACCAAAAATGTACGAGCCAAAACAGATGTAAAAGACTGTCAATGGATACAAAAATTGCATTCTATGGGACTACTTCGGGGATGCATCTGCCAAGCGAGGTGACATTAAAAATCAGGGTACTCTCCAGGCATCGTCAGTCACTCATAGAAACGGCAGCCGGGTTTAGCAATAAAATGCAGAAAGCGCTCCGATTAATGAATTTGCGGTTAGATGTTGTTCTCAATGATATTACCGGACTTTCGGGAACGAAAATCATAGAAGCGATATTAAACGGAGAGCGGGATGGTGAGGTACTAAGCCAATTAGTCCATAATAGGGTACGCAAAACCAAACAAGAAATAGCAGATGCCCTTCAAGGCCAATGGAATGAAGAGCTACTCTACGAATTGGAATCATGTTATATGCTGTATAAGACCTTTCAGGAAAGCATCGCTCAATGCGACCGCAGAACAGAGTGCCTCCTGGAGGCGGCAACACAAGAAATATGTACAGAATCCGTTCCGAAGTTGACCAAGAAACAACTCAAAGGAAAGAATCAGCAAAAGTTCAACTTGCCCCTGTTTAGCTATAAAATGTTTGGCGTTGATTTGTTCGCCATTGAAGGAGTGAGTACAGGCACCATTATGACGTTTATTGCAGAGATAGGACATGATATCGTCAAATTTAAAAGTGCCAAACAATTTACCTGCTGGTTAAGGCTTGCGCCTAATAATAAGATAAGTGTAGGGAAATTAATTAGCAGCCGAACCCCAAAAGGGAGTAATAAATTTGCCCTAGCTCTTCGAAATGCAGCGAATACGATTGACCGCTTAAAGGGAGGAGTATTGAATGCCTTTTTCAAGCGCATAGCATACAAAAAGGGAAGGGCGGCAGCAATTACAGCAACGGCTAGAAAGATTGCGGTAATAATTTGGAATATGGTCTCCAGGAAACAAGCCTTTACTCCTCCCGATGAAAGTATTTATGCAGAAACAATCAGGAGAAGAAAACTGACAGCCATTAAGAAAATGATGAAAAAATACGACATTGCAAGTGCTGAATTATCAATGACTTAGAATAAGTTAGATGGAATTTTGCCTAATACAAGCTTTTTAACGTGAATGACAAGTTTCATGTATCTCTCTGTGTCCTTTAGCGTTGGATCCAGAAATTCATCGGGATATCGAATGCTGACACCGTAATCATCCAGATCGGCTACATCAATAGTTTCGAACGCTGAATCTGCCTTTATGCATTGTTTTCTAAGCAGGGAAACATCGTGTGTCCTGGGGAAGTCAATCCCTTTGAAAACAAGGTAGGCTTTGAACTATTTTTCAACCGCTTGTTGACAGTGGAAGCAAGCTGTATCTAAAATGAGTGGCTTATGTTTCATTAAACATCTAGCAGCAAACTCATCATGAAGCGCTTTTTCAAGCTAACGGCTGAGGCGCTCATCCTGATGCTTCTTCATAGGACAACTCCTTCCTTTAGCGCCCACCTGATCGTATGCCCGGGCAGGTCCTTTTTTGTTTCGACTTCTTTTTCGGAATTAATCAGGATATCCATCGGCAGATCCAACGCATCAACAAGCGCTTGTTTGATTTTAATTCTCCGTTCCTTCTTCTCAGCTGTGGCAAACGATTGAGGAACAATGATCAATACATCAAAATCACTATCGGCATTAAAATCTCCCCTTGCTCTTGAACCAAAGAGCACGATACGGGAGTCGGGTAAAAAAGATTTCACCGTCGACTTAATCGCTCTGAGTATTGCCTTTTGTGTCATATCCTAAGCTTAAAGGTAGTCTGAAAGCCGAAATAGCGCTTTCGGCAGCGTTTTAAATCGGTGGCTCGGGGCGCGTTGTTCCAATCATCCGCTTCTTCCGGACACGCTTAACACAACGTACAATTTGATACCATTAGCTCCTGAATGAGCCCGATTCGGTAACCCTCAAAAACCCATCCATCCCCTCAAACCCACCATCCACTCATCCAAACCCGCAGACTGCTAAATCAGGCTAGGTTCATACAGGGTGTTGAAGTAGATTTGACTATCCAATCACTCACACCCCTAAACCGAACGCCTATGAAACTGCAGCTGAGCAACGTGTACCTGATCGAAAAAAAACTTCTCCGGTCGGGCGGCACCGACAAGGTCAAGATTGCTTTTGAGCCCCCACACAAGATTCAAAACAATTTGTTTGGCTGGAATGTATATATCCGTTCGCACACACACAATCTGGACAATACCAAGAGTCTGATGACAGAAACCATCTCTCAATTCCAATTTAGTTCGGAGACCGACTATGCCAGGGAGTTCAGGCATAAAAAGCACCTCGACCACTTTTCAAACCTGGTATATACGGCCCACTGCCAGCATGCTGCGTTGAGTATCCATTCGGCTGTTTCCTATCCTTCATTCGAAGCTCAGCTGCCCCCGTTTGTAGGTACGGAGGATGCCAAAAAACTAACTTCGGTGGTTATGAACCGATGAAAATGGATGACGAGAAACACGGGATGAAATAACCGGAGCGTGTTGCCCCATTCAGAAAATATCTGAACAAAAGCTGCAAGCCGATTAGCGCCTTATAAGCTCGTCAAGCAACTTCGAGAGCTCTGCTGTCAACGACCTGCGGGAATAGTGTTCCACATTCTGTGAAACAGAACGGAGGGTGCCTGCTTTATAGTGTTGGTAATAATCCAGGATGTTTTTGCGAAGGGTGTCTTCGTCTGTAAAACCCGAAAGCTTACCGCAACGGGTTTCGGCAAAGGCATCGGCTATTTCGCCTATTTCGGGCCCAATACAGAGGATGGGCCGTCGGGCGCTGAGGTATTCATAGAACTTGCCGGTGAGAATGCCACCGGCATTTTTTGTGTTATTTACAAGCAGGAGCAGCGCCTGGCTTTGTTGCTGGGCTTTGATCACGTCTGTATGCGGGAGGTAGTCGATCTTGTTCAGGTAGGGTTTTAACCCGGCTGAGTCGATGCTCTGCATCACGTTCACATCCACTTTTCCAACAAGTTTTATCTCCAGATCGGCTGCGAAAGCAGGATTCTCTTGCGTCAAGGCCGCCAGTGTTTTCCACAAGGCTTCGGGGTTGCGGCTTTTTACGAGGGTTCCGATATGGGCCAGACTAAACTTCGCGTCCATCACCAGATTGGCTGAGCCCTGCAGATCATCGGTATCATACCCGTTGGTGATGACATGGAATTTAGCGTTGTCTTTTCCATGTATCGCTGCAAACTCCTGCGACATGTTACGGCCTATGCTTACTACGCTATCGGCCTTTTCCAGCACCTCTTTTTCCTGACGGTGATGTTTGCGGTCGGAGCCGGAGGTAAGCATGAGTTCGGGATAGAAGTCGATGTTGGTCCAGGGATCCCTGAAATCGGCAAGCCAGGGAAGCCCCCATTTTTCTTTCAACCCCAGCGCAATGAGATGCATGCTGTGGGGCGGGCCGGTCGAGACAATCACATCCACGGGGTTTTTAACCAGGTATTCGCTCAGAAAACCAATAGAAGGTTTGATCCAGAATTTGCGTGCATCGGGTATAAAGAAGTTGCCCCTGATCCAGACGGCAATCTTCTCCATTCGTTTGGGTTTCTTGTTTTCGGTCAGAAATCCGGTATTGATCTTCTCGTCCTTGCCTTGTCCGATAAACCGTTTATAGCTGTTGTATGGCTCCCAGATAGGCTGTTTAATTACGGTGAGGCCTACAGGCACATCCTTCTGGAGTGAGTGGTCGATCACCGGCATTTCACCATTTTCGGGAGTATAGACAACCGGCTCCCAGCCAAATTCACGGAGATATTTTACAAACTTAAGCCAGCGTTGTACGCCTGCCCCTCCGCCTGGGGGCCAGTAATAGGTAATGATCAATACTTTTTTGGGATGCTTACTCACCGGCTGCATGAAATGGTTTACAAACGTCTTGGCATGATAGAACGCGGATTATGAGGATTGTCAGGATAAGCGAGGATCAAAAGCTTGATGATCTTTATTTTCGGGTTGAACGGAGTGCTAACAGATCAAACCAGGGCTATGCCTTAACATCCGTTTCCTTCCTGCAATTCCTCCAGGCCAAAAACCCGCTACCGGCACAGACTAACAGGAGCAGGATTGAACCTGCCATGGATATTTTCTCTCCGATAAGATACACCTTGGGTTCGAACTTAAACTCGATCTTGTTATCCCCTGCCGGAAGACGCATGGCCCGTAGCACATAATTGGCGCGGATATGAGGCATCAATGTTCCGTTTACATAAGCGTTCCATCCTTTCTCGTAGTAAATTTCTGAAAAGACAGCAAGCCCTTCGCCTTTGTTATGCGTCTCATACATCAGGTCATTGGGTTCATACTGGGTAAGTTTAATTACTGCCTGGGAGTCTTTGGCAGGAGTCAAGCCTTTGAGATTGTCTTCGAATTTGCGGTCGACAATGGCTGTCATGGCCGGATCAAAATGACTCAGGGCCGTGATCTCCGAATCGGCATTGGCCACCAGTTTGTATTCTTTCACAAACCAGGCATTGCCCAATGCGTTCGGGTTTTGCTGCACCACCGGCTGCTGGTCCTTATCGGGTATGATGACGTACCTGGTATTGAGCATATTCAACACACTCTGGTTGTTCTTGGCCAGGTGAAATTCGATGAGTTCCTGATAGCGTTTCAGTTTTGCCCCGTGATAACCCCCAATAGATTTATGGAAGTAGGAGGTGCTGGCATCGTTGTAGGTGTTTACCGCCAGGTTCCAGACACGAAAGTCGGGATCCTTATCGGCCATGATTTGCAGATCGGCAGCCGAGGGCTGATAGGGGTTTTCTACCTGTTGTTTGGGTACGAAGTTGGCATCGTTTAGATAGCGTTTGTCGATCGGGAACATATCGCAAAGCACAAACACCCCCAGGCCGGCGATGACAATCCCGCGTTGAAAACCGCTTTTGAAATAATAGAACAACAACGCGGCAGAAAGGGTAATGAAGATGAGGCTTCTCCAGCAGTCGGCTTTGAAGATGGCTTTACGTGCTGATTCCAGACCATCAAGAAGCATATTGGTGGTTTCGGGGCCTGCCTGTTTCACAATCTGTCCGTAGAGGTGCTGACGTTCGTTTGTCATCGATCCGTCGGTATAGGCTGCGTATGATTTGAAATAATCATTCAGCCCTGGCATTAAGATGAACAACAGGCAAAGACCGCCTGTAAGGGCAAACGAAATGAGGAATGCTTTTTTGTTCTCTACATAAAAATCAATGAATGGCGCCTTCACCCTTTCTTTAAAGAAATCTTTCGATTTCAGGGCCTGATCCAGGGCCAGAATGGCCAACAGGGGCAATGTAAATTCAGCAATAACCAGGATCATAGAAACAGCCCTGAACTTGTTGTAGCCGGGCACGTGATCAAAAAAGAAATTCGTAAAGCTCATGTAATTGCTTCCCCAGGAAAGCAGGATCGATAAAAGGGTGGCAAAGAGGATGGCCCATTTCAAAGGCCCTTTTACGATAAAGAGACCGAGCACAAACAAAAACAAAACAATGGCCCCGGCATAAACAGGCCCGGAGGTGAAGGGCTGATCGCCATAATATCCATCCATCTGCCCGACGTATTGACGCATCTCTGGGGTTACGTCTTTCAAGGCATCGGCATGGTGTGTGCCGATCTGATCAGACGAGCCGCCCTTGAAATTGGGGATGAGCAAGGTCATCGTCTCGCCTACTCCGTAGCTCCAGCCTGTGGCATAGCTTCGGTCGAGCCCATCGGTCTTATCATACGCGTTTGATTTGCCAAGCTCGTTCTGGGTGAGGTCTGACTTGCCGCGGGTGGTATACTTTCCATACTCGTAGGTTGCCCAGATATTCGTAATGTTTGGAAGAACAGCCAGGAATGCGGCTATGCCAATAACAACCGAAGCTTTGAGGAAGGATGGAAATTCCTTCTTTATCACGGCGCTCACCAGCTCAGCTAAACAATAGATGGCGAGGAAAATGCAGAGATAGTACGTTATCTGCAGGTGGTTTGCAAAGAGTTCGAGCGAAAGGAACAAGGCCGTGAGCGCCCCTCCCAACAGGTATTTGCCCCTGTAGGTAAGTATAAACCCGGCCACTACCGGGGCCATGAGGCTGATGGCATGTGCCTTGGAGTTGTGCCCTGCCGACAGGATGATGAAGAAATACGAAGAAAAACCAAAGGCAATGGCCCCTACCACACCCACCCAGGGATCCACTTTCAACGCCAGCAGGAGGATAAAGAAACCCAGCATAAACAAAAACACATACCCCGATGGATGCGGGAGCCCCAGCATCAGGATCGTGTTTACGTATTTCATTAAATTCCCGTGATAGATAACCGATATCTGATAGGCGGGCATGCCCCCAAACATACTGTTGGTCCACAAGGCTTCTTTGCCACCGGTTTTTTCGCGGTAGTCGGCTATTTCCTTTGACATACCCTGGTAGTGCTGCACATCGCCTTGTTGCAGTTGTTTCTTTCCTCCAAGCAAGGGGTTGAAGTAGAAAAGCGTTATTCCTATAAAAATGAATATCCCGGCAATGTGTGGTAAGTACTTTTTGATGTCAAAAGATGAGTTCATACGTTGCAGGCGGTTTGAGAGTTGAGGATTATCAGGATAAGATCGGGTGAAAAGAACGTTTGTTTTGCGGGTTTCGTATCGGCTCCGGGGCAGGGAGTTCTTAAATGATGTTAAAACCGATGAGCCTCCGGTTGCGGGGTGTTGTGTCTTACTTGACTTCTTCGTAATCCACATATTCACCGTCCTGGTCAGAGCTTTTGGTTTTCTTTTGCTCCACCTTTTTTTCGACGGTTACCTTGCCTTCCTGAGAGCGGTTGTAATGATGGGTATGGTGCTGATTTACCGTGTAACGCTGAACGATGGTTTGTCCCCCGAATATTTTGTAGAGGACCCACAGGATGATTAAGCCAACGAGTATATCTTTCATGAGTTGTAATTTGACACGCGAATATACGAAATGTGCTTTATTCGGGGCCCCGGCATCTTAAAACATCCGTTGTTTCCTGTTTTCGGGGGGCATGCCCGGTCTGCCTCTCTTGTTTTACCCTGCAGGGTGTCTGATCAATACAGATTCACCGTAACCGATTTGTCGGTGCTGATCGAAAACTTTTTTTCGATGGTATAGGCCGATTCCTTGCGGCTGCGTGCCCTGAACTCCACGCGGTAACTGCCGGGTTGTAAAAAATAGTTTTGGATGGTCTGGTTATTATCGAGGTTACAGACCCATTGAAGATCGCCTTTGTTTTCGAGATAGATGCTGCCGCTGCCCGCTTCTCCGGTCAGGAGTTTCAATTCGCCGGCTCCGGGTATGTCGATGTTTTTTGTCTGGCCTTGCTCTATCTGTATGCCTTCGAGGTAGATACGGGGCAGGGTCAGGATTTCGAGGGCATAGACGCCTACCAGGTATTTTTCGTCCTGGTTAAAATCCTGCATGTTCAGGATTGCCGCATCGCCTTGTTTGCGCACCAGTGTTTTGATGCGGTAATTGAAGTTGTAGATGCCAGTGGTGCGGTTGATTTGCAACTTTCCCTGAGGGGCATCGAGGGCTATGATATTATGACGGCCCATCTCGAGTTTTACGTTTGTTTTTTGCACTTCGGGTATGGTATGCACCACCACGTCGTAGGTAGGGTTGGCATCGAGTGTCAGGGTATCGGGGTTATGGAGGGGATTGAGGGTATGCAGGTAATTGTATCGGATGTTGCCGCTGAAATGATCGTAAAAGGTCATATCCACATTGGTTTCGGTGGGGTTTCCGCTTTGGTCGAGCAGGTTGACCTGGGCCGTGGTGCGGTTCATGGTTTGGGTGATCACCACATTCACCACATTGAGCAGGGCATTGGGTTCTTCGACACTGAAATACTGACCCACGCAATCAAACGTCCGGCTTTGTTCCTGGCTGATGCCGATGCCGAGGATATAGGGTTTGAAGACAATGCCTCGTTCGCGCAGTTTGCGGGCCGATTCGCAGGGATCGCCCCCGCATTCCTCGATTCCGTCGGTGATGAGCAGGATGATATTGGTAGCAGGCGTTGGGGGGAAATCATCGGCTGCCAGGTCGAGCGAATGGGCGATTGGAGTAATGCCCGTAGGTTTGAGCGGGACGACATGGCTCTTGATCTGCGCCGTGTTGTGCAATGCAAACGGAACGGCCAGATGGCTGTCGTTGCAATCGCCGGGGGGGTACATTTTCTCGGCCCCGTAGATGCGCAAGGCCAGTTCGAGTTTGGGGATGCGCTGCAGGCTGTCGACAATGCGGTTCATCAGGCTTTTGGCTGCTTCAATACGGGTTACGCCTTCGTATTTGGCCTGCATGCTGTTGGAAGCGTCGAAGATGATCAGGATGCGCACGGGCAGGCCCTGAACAGGTTTGGCGCCTTGGGCGGATGAACAAACAGAGGCTGCAAAACAGACCCCACACAGAAACAACCGCAGTTGATACATGCATCAAAAGTAGGAAAATCAGGGGGCTGATCTGATCTCCGGCTAACTATGTATCAACATGGGGTGTTGATAGAAAGATGGCGGTGACCTCTTCTATTCTTTCTTCTGCTTTGGCTCATCCTGAAAATTCTCAAAGCAATCGACCAGGCTTTCTACCACCATACAAAGCACAACTTTTGGTTTTTCTTTTCTGACAATATCGAGGTTGAGGCGGTGCTCCCATTTGTCCCAGATAAACGAGGTCCGTCCGAAATGTGCGCTGAGGAGGTTGCGCATGAGTATATTGGTAAAACTTTCGCGCATCACCAGCAAACCGGGCAGCGTGGAGTCTTTGTTCTGAAATACCAGGTGGTACTCATAACAGTATGGAAATCCGCTGGGGCATGGGTACTGGGCCCCGGATTTTTCGGAAGAAGCCAGGCGTACAGCCGGTTTGAGATCGGTATGCACATCTTTCCAGAGATCTGCCATGCCTATCATTTCGAGGATATTGCCTCCGCGCTGCACGGTGTCGCGTATGGAAAAATCTGTCAAGGGCAAGGGCGCCGGGATCGGATAATCGTTCTTCAGCCAGCGTATGATTTCCTGATAGGCATAAAAAACGCCCAGCCCGTTCCAATGGTTATCGCCCTTGACATACAACTGACCGTTTTGTTTTGCGGCCAGCATAGCCGGGCGCAGATCGAAGATCTTTACGCTACTGTGTTGGCGTACATAGGCCAGCAACTGATCGGTGGCATTGGGCCCGGGGTATCTCTTTACATAATCGGGCAGGTATTCGGGATACACACTGAATTTGCTTGGTATGATCACTACCCGGTATTCTGCCCCTTCGGCGGCACAGGCCTTGCGGCGGTATTCGAGTTCTTCGAGGCTCTTTTTCAGATCGGATGCATCGAAACGGAATTTTCCGGTATAGATATTCAGCTCGTTGTTGGCCATATACAACCATCCGGCCTTGCCGATCATTACCATCGAGGGTTTGGGCGATTTGTGAAAATACCGTGCATACACATAGTTATAACCAAAGATCAACGAGTTGCGGGCCGGAAAATGATCGTTGTACCAGGGCTCATACTGGGGAGGGAACGAATCGAGCAAGGCCGGTCTGAACTTTGGCCAGCGTGCAGGGGCCTTGTTCTCGAACGAAATGGTCTTTTCTTTCCATCCGCTCAGCCACACGGCCCCAGGCAAGAGCAGCAGGGCCATAAAGCCAATACAAAAGCCAGTATAGAGGGTACGTTTGTTCACTCAGAATCTGAAATAAATAAAGGGGTTATATGTATTACACAACAAACAGATCGAACAGATAAACAGGATGACAAGCAGACTGGCATAACGCAACGGCATGAGGCCATTCAAAAGCCATGCTGGAAGCAACCCATCCAGGTTTTTCATCCTGCGGAACAAACCAAAAGATCCGGCCACAGCAAGTACAGAAACGATTATAAAATCGGGGCTGAGGTAATACGCAATGCCACGGGTGACAATACCTGCCGGCAGGCGCCCATACATCATGCGCAGATAGTCGAACGCATAATGCAGATTGCCTGCATTGAAAAACACCCAGGCATTGACCACTACAAACAAGGTGTAAAACAGGTTTACCACCGGCAGCCGCTCCAGCCATTTACCCAGGAACAGCCGTTCGAGGATCAGAAAAGCGCCGTGTATAAAACCCCAGACAATAAAGTTGAAGCTGGCTCCATGCCACAAACCGGTAAGAAAAAACACGATCAGCAGATTGAGATAGGTACGCCAGGGGCCTTTGCGGTTTCCACCCAGCGGCACATAGAGGTAATCGCGAAACCAGGTGCTGAGCGAGATATGCCACCGCCTCCAGAAATCCTTGATGGAAGTGGCCAAATACGGGAAGTTGAAGTTTTCGGGAAAATGAAAGCCAAACATGCGCCCAAGACCCAGGGCCATATCGCTATAGCCCGAAAAGTCGCAGTAAATATGCAGGGTATAACACAAAGCCCCGAACCAGGCAAGCGGGGCATCCTGATTGGCCACCGGGGTTGCAAAGATTTCGGTGGCAGGCAGGGCAAAGACATTCGAAAACAGCACTTTTTTTGCCAGCCCGAGGATAAAACGTTCGGCGCCTGCCACAAAATCATCGAGCGTCATCCTCCGCTCGGTAAGCTGTGAGGCGATGTCGTGATAACGTATGATGGGCCCGGCTATGAGTTGCGGAAAAAACGAAATATACAATGCCAGCCGCACGGGGTTTTTCTGAACCGGGCATTCGTTGCGGTAGATATCGATTACATAACTAAGTGCATGAAAGGTAAAGAACGAAATCCCGGCCGGGAGCAGGATTTCACGCATCTTCACCGGGTCATGATGAAACCAATGCAACACGCGGTTAAAGTTGCCCACCGCAAAACCCGAATACTTCATGATAATCAGGAGCAATAAATTGCCGAAGACACAGAAACCAAGCACGAGCCTTGCCTTGGTCTGTCCTTTGTATTTGCTTACTCCCAGCGCCATGAGGTAATTGAATACGATGGAGAGCAACATCAGCAGGGAGTAGCTCACCCCTCCCCAGGCATAAAACACCAGGCTGGCTGCAAGCAGCGCCACATTACGGAAACGGCGGGGAACTGCTACCGTTAGTATAAGGGTTACGGGTAGAAAGAAGTAGAGAAACAGCAGGGAAGAAAAAAGCATGGAAGCAAAAGTAACAGAAATAGAAACAGTTTTACAATTCACGCTGCTCCAGGCATGAGCTTTATAGCTCCGCAGGAGCTGAATGTGGGTAGGATCCGTATCATTAATACGTTATTGTATAGCTCCTACGGGGCTACGGGATGTGTTGAGTCTTAAAACAGAAGCTTTTCGAAACGCTTCAAAAAAACTGGAACCAGATCAGCATCACCCCTGCAACGGTCATCAACACCAAGGCTGCGCCTCCCAGCCAGTTCGACCAGGGCCGGTTGACCGCCCTTCCCATCACCCGTTTGTTGTTGCAGATATGCAAGACGATGGCTATGATAACCGGGGCCGTAAGACCATAGCCTATAGCGGTGTAATACAGGGCCTGAATCGGACTGATGCCCATAAAATTTATCCCCAGGCTGATCACCAGCGAGAGGATCATCACTCCATAAAATCCACGGGCCTCATGAAATTTCTTGTCCATCCCCTCCTCCCATCCAAAAGTTTCGGAAAAGATATACGAGAGCGATCCGGCCAGGACAGGGATGGCTATCAACCCGGTACCGATTATCCCCAATGCAAAAAGCAGGTAGGAGGCCCTGCCGGCAAGGGGCTTGAGCGCCATGGCAGCCTGATCGACGGTGTCTATGCGGTGCACACCGGCATCAAACAAAATCGTGCCTGTGGTAAGGATGATGAAATACATAACCAGGTTCGAGAACAACATGCCGGTATAAACATCAGTCCGCATTTTTGCGATCGGGTTTTTGTTGACGATGAGCGTTTTTGCCAGCTGCCCCTTTTCTTCCACCTCCATCGAAGCCTGCCAAAAAAAGAGGTAGGGCGAAATGGTGGTGCCGAGGATGGCCACCAGCATCCCCAAAAATTCTTTGTTGAGATGAATCTGCGGAACAAAGGTGTTCCGAACAAGGGCCTGTACATCCATCTTGCCCAAAAAAGGAACGATGATGTATACCAACAAGACCAGGCACAGGTATTTGAGGATGGACGAAAACCTGCGGTAGGGCAGCCATACAATTAATACCATTAATAAGATGGTATAACAGATGCTGAATATGCCTGCATGTATTTGAGGAAAAAGCAGATTGCTCACGGCCCCCATACCGGCAATATCGGCCCCGATATTGAGCACAATGGCCGGAAAACTGAAAACGAGCATGAGGTAGAGTACCGGGCGGGAATAATTTTTCTTGAGCGTATGCGTAAGCCCCGAATTGGTGACAATGCCTATGCGGGCACACATCTCCTGTACGGCGGCCATAAGCGGAAAGGTGGGCAGGGCTGTCCACAGGGTGGCCATGCCAAACAAAGCCCCGGCCTGGCTGTAGGTGGCTATGCCCGAGGGGTCGTCATCACTCGAACCGGTAACCAGACCGGGGCCCAGTTCTTTCCAGAAACGGCCCAGTTTGGTTCCTTTTGTATGTTTTGGTGGAAGATTATTGCTTTCAGCCATACGTATTCGTCTGATGTCATCCCTTCAGTACCCTGCAAAGATAGCAGATCCCTCGGGGAGCTGGAAAAACACAGCTATCTGCTTGTAAATCAACTTACGCCATTCAAAATACCCGACAGGGCCATCCTCAATTTGTTTCGGTGTCTAACTAATTTTTCTTATGTTTGCACCCCTAAATGCAAAATAATTACAGTAAATAACTGAGTATCAAAATCATATCAAAGCAAAAACAAAATAAACAATGAATTATTCGATCATTTATCTGGTGCCCTGTCTGGGGATTCTAGGATTACTGGTGATGGCCATCAAATCGGCCTGGGTTACAAAACAGGAGGCCGGTGAGGCCAAGATGCAGGAGCTGGCCGGCTATATTGCCGCCGGCGCCATTGCTTTTCTGCGTGCCGAGTGGAAAATACTGAGCGTGTTTGCTGTTATTGCCTGTTCATTGCTTACCTGGTCGGGTTTTACGGTAGCCAACTCAAGCCCTGTTATTGCTATTTCGTTCCTGATCGGGGCCATCTTTTCGGCCGTTGCCGGTTATATCGGGATGAAAATTGCCACCAAGGCAAACGTCCGCACGGCTCATGCTGCCAAGACCAGTCTGGCACAGGCGCTTAAAGTATCGTTTACAGGTGGTACCGTAATGGGCCTGGGTGTTGCAGGTTTGGCCGTACTTGGTCTGAGCGGTTTGTTCATTGTGTTCATCAGCATGTTTCATGTGGTGAGCGTAAACAGCGAAGAGATGCGCAAAGCCATTGAAGTGTTGACCGGTTTCTCCCTGGGTGCTGAATCCATTGCCCTGTTTGCACGCGTTGGAGGCGGTATCTATACCAAGGCTGCCGATGTAGGGGCCGATCTGGTCGGAAAAGTAGAAGCCGGAATCCCCGAAGATGATGTACGTAACCCTGCTACCATTGCCGACAACGTAGGCGATAACGTAGGCGATGTGGCCGGTATGGGAGCCGATTTGTTTGGTTCGTATGTAGCCACCATCCTGGCAACCATGGTGCTTGGTCAGGAAATCAAGGTTACCGATAACTTTAACGGGTTTTCGCCTATCCTGTTGCCGATGGTGCTTGCCGGTCTTGGCATCGTATTCTCGATTTTGGGAACTGTGTTTGTACGTATTAAAGACGAAAAGTCAAGCGTACAGGCTGCGCTCAATATGGGCAACTATTCATCGATTGTATTCACTGCCGTGGCTTCGTTCTTCCTGGTGCGCTGGATGCTTCCTGCAACGCTTTCTATACGCGGCATCACGTTCACTTCCATGGATGTGTTTTATGCCATTATCTTAGGTTTGGTAGTAGGCACACTCATGAGCATGATTACCGAATACTACACCGCCATGGGCAAACGCCCGGTGAACTCAATCATCCGTCAAAGCTCTACAGGCCATGCCACCAATATTATTGGCGGTTTATCGGTAGGGATGGAATCAACCGTTGCTCCAACCATTGTGCTGGCAGCCGGTATTTTTGGTTCTTACGAACTGGCCGGCATCTATGGTGTGGCCATTGCCGCAGCAGGCATGATGGCTACCACGGCCATGCAGCTTTCTATTGATGCCTTTGGCCCGATTGCCGACAACGCAGGCGGCATTGCCGAAATGAGCGGTCTGCCGAAAGAAGTACGCGAACGCACCGATAACCTCGATGCAGTAGGTAACACCACGGCAGCTACAGGCAAAGGGTTTGCCATTGCTTCTGCCGCGCTTACCTCGCTTGCCCTTTTTGCAGCCTTTGTCGGGATTGCCATGCCCGATGCACAACACATTGATATCTACAAAGCCCCGGTGCTTGCCGGTTTGTTTGTGGGCGCCATGATCCCCTTTATCTTTTCATCGTTGTGTATTGCAGCCGTAGGGCGTGCAGCCATGGCCATGGTCGAAGAAGTGCGCCGTCAGTTCCGCGAAATTCCGGGTATTATGGAATACAAGGCCAAGCCCGAGTATGAAAAATGCGTGGCTATCTCCACCCAGGCCTCTATCCGCGAGATGATCCTTCCGGGAGCCATTGCGCTTATCGTACCGCTGATCGTAGGCTTTACCTTCGGCCCCGAAGTATTGGGCGGTTTGCTGGCCGGTGTAACGGTATCGGGTGTGCTGATGGGTATGTTCCAGTCGAACGCCGGTGGAGCATGGGACAATGCCAAGAAATCGTTCGAAAAAGGCGTGGAGATCAACGGACAAAAATATTTCAAAGGATCAGACCCACACAAAGCCTCTGTAACCGGCGATACTGTTGGTGATCCGTTCAAAGACACATCAGGGCCTTCGATGAACATCCTGATCAAGTTAATGTCTATCGTTTCCCTCGTTATTGCGCCACATATCATCAAACATGAAACCGTAGCCCTTCCGGTTGGCTCAAACCAGCCTGCAAAGGAGCTGAAGATGGATGCCCCCGTATCGGGTTTCATCCAAAACACGACAACTGCGGCCCCGGTTGCAACGGTATGGTCATTCCGTTTTATGGATGCGGCGAAATTTGTTGCCGAAAAACCTTCGACCGTTGTTGTTGAGGCAGCAACTGCGGAAGCAAAGATCTGAGTACGACAAACACGATTTTAACTGCATACTATTTTACCGCCCCCGGTTTTCTGAAAAGAAAAAAGAGGGCGGTTTTTTTATGGGAGATGGGATCGTATTTTCTACCTGGAAACAGTGAACACCGGGAAACACCGGGAAAAACAGGTACTGCCTCCGTGCCACTTAGCGGTCGCTGTGCCCCCGTGTTAAATCAAAAATCAATAAATCCACAAAAAAAACACACATACCATACAATAACCCCAGCCAAAAAACGTTAATAGCTGGAAATAAGTTCGCTCCAGGTATTGACTTATTAAATTTCTTGAGCGTATATTTGTTTCGCGATTGACATTTCAGTCAGAAAATACACTGGTACAAAGGGCAAGGGATAGTCTTCGAAGAATCCCGGGCCTGGGCAGCAACAAAAGCCACAGACTACCAGCACACGACCAGAACGCCCGAAGAACGCAAACGTGAAGTTGCACTGCGCAGAACGATGACAGGAAGGCCCCTACGGACACCCCACCTGTCTTTTGTAACAAGGGAACAAGACACGATCATTCTATACCTAACAGGCCTCTGTTCAACCTTGAACCGGGGTGGGCCCGCACTTTAAACAGCTCTGCCGGATATCCGTACGGACCCTCTGAACCTGTAACCGGGCAACTTGACACAGGTAACGGGAAACTTGCGCGGGCGACCGGAAAACTTGCGCGGGCAACCGGAAATCTTGCGCGGGCAACCGGAAATCTTGCGCGGGCGACCGGAAATCTTGCGCGGGCAACCGGAAATCTTGCGCGGGCGACCGGAAAACTTGCGCGGGTGACCGGAAATCTTGCGCGGGCGACCGGAAATCTTGCGCGGGTTCTTCTGCCACCCGTGCAGGCAAACGAACCGGATGAAGGTCTGGACCGTTTAGCGATGCATCAGGCTCCTGCAATCACCCGAAAAAGGAATTTACTCAACACTTATTCATTCATTTAAAACCTGCAAAACATGACAACCCTCAAGAAAGATTCGCGTATACCACGCAATCACCCCAAATTCGATCTTTATATCAAAACAGCTGTTGCCTTCCTGCAGGGAGGCGGCACACCCAACAATGGTATCAGGCTGGGGCTTACCGCGGCCGACATCACCCAGGCCCAGAGCATGCTCGCCATCTGGTATACGGGCAATGCGGCTTCGCCGGGTATCTACGAACAGCATACCAACCCCAATACCCGTACAAAGGTGACCACCCGGTTGGTAAAAGAGTTCATCATCAATTTCTCGGCTTTCTTCCGCTCGCTGTTAAATAGCATGGCCGGCAACAAAGCCATCACCCCGGCCGATCGTGCCATGCTTAACATTGCCGCTCCCAACCCAGCCCGCAGCCAGCAGCGTCTGGCCCTGGTCAATACGGTGTATTTCGAGGGCAAGCCCATCGGGGGTGGAGAACTCAAGGTCTATTGCCGTACCGTAAAAGGCTCGAAACGGGGCAGCAAGGCCCCCGGCTCCGATTCGGTAGAGCTTTCGTACAAACTGGGCGACCCAGCGCCTACCGGAGGCGATGACCCAAACAACAAACACGAAATTTTTAGCCGTGCCGAATTCATCATGCCTTTCGGGGCATCCAATGCCGGTCAAAAAGTACACCTCTTTGCCCGCTGGATCAACTCCAAACATAAACAACTGGCAGGGCCCTGGAGCCCGGTTACCAGTGTGTTTTTGGCATAGGGGGGAGAGTTGGGGGGGAGGAAGCATTAGCGCCACAATCGTTGCAGCTGATGCTCCCCCTTACCTCTTCCTTGAGTGTATATGCTAAGCAGGCCGGGCAACCTGCAGGCTTCGTCATCGCCCGCCCGGAGCATTTCTCTGAAGGATTCGCAAAGCATAAGCTGCAAGCCAAGGATGGGCCTGACAGCTATCAGCGGGTGCATCCGAAACGCCCGACGCTTCAGCTCCTGAAAAGCATAAATTTCAGGGCTTTTATCTAAACCATAAACCCAATGGTTACAAATTAGGGTTCACTCAAAAAGTCGGCAATCTAGTGGAGGACGAATCGCCCTGTGCGCTGGGGAGTCCACGCGGAGAGCGAACTTCAAGATGGCTGGCGAGAAGCGATGGCCTGTGCTGAAAAGCCATCTTGAAGTTGGTCCGCGTGGGGCCTTTTTTGCGTTACTTTTTGGGCAAGCAAAAAGTAACTAAAAAATTCCTTTGAACACAAAGTTCGTCCACGTACTGCTTGGTGCAAGGGTTTTGATTGGAAACGGTATTTAGTATTGCATCTCAATGATGAAAGTGAGACATTATGTGTTGATTGGGTGATGGTTGTAGGTGTTTGAGTGAACACTAATTAGAGATGCCCTGGAGTTCACTCAAAAAGTCAGAACACGACAGGCTTCATTGCGTGTATTTATCAACCAATTAAAAGGTAGGTTTCATGAATCAATCAGTAACCCCGCGCTGAAGCGCGGGGTTACTAACATTAGGGTTCAGTACCATATAGACTTTGGGCTTTAGCCACAAGGAGAAGTTTAGCTAAGGTTAGATTGGGCTAAAGCCCCAAGGTGTGGAGGAAACTTATTTTATTAATTTAATGCCGGAATTAGAGGTCTAAACTCATACGTAAAAACACCAAAACCCCAATTTTGAAAGTAACATTAATCCAAGTAGGCCGTACCGAAGAGCCCTGGTTAAAGGAAGGCATTGAAGTGTATGCAAAGCGGCTCGGGCATTATCTTCCGTTTTCGGTTGTGGAGCTGGCTGCTTTAAAAAGCAAGACGCGTCTTAGCCCCGAACAGCAAAAGGAAAAGGAAGGGGAGTTGATTCTGAAAGCGCTCATGCCCGGCGATAAGGTCTATCTGCTGGATGAAAACGGAAAAGAATACAGCTCACCGGCCCTGGCCACCTTGCTGCAAATGCAGATGAACGGTTCTGTTAAAAATCTTGTTTTTATAATCGGGGGCCCTTTTGGGTTTTCAAAAGCCGTTTATGAACGATGCGATGGTAAGGTGGCCTTGTCTAAATTAACATTTACGCATCAGATGGTCAGACTGTTCTATACCGAACAGCTGTATCGGGCAATGACAATTCTGAGGGGAGAAAAATATCACCATGAATGAATTGGGATTTGGGAATTAGGATTTGGGATTTAAGGAGTGATTCTGGATTTATGGGCATCTCTAAAAACCCCGTTTTCTTGACCACTGCCTGACCCTCTCCGCCGCAGGCGGAGAGGGAATGTTTGGAAGGGGGTATTAGAGATGCCCTTATTGGTAAATTGTTTTGAATTTCGGATTCGACAAGTTTAATTTTTTGTCTGCTAAAATCCCAAATCCTACAGGTTTTGTTCCCACTTCCAGGCGCTGAGCATCATTTCGTCGAGGTTGTATTTTGCCTTCCAGTGCAGGGCTTTTTCTACTTTGCTGCAGTCTGATGATATCGCTTCAACATCTCCGGCTCTTCTTGGGCCAAGGGTGTAAGTTGGTTTTACCCCCGAAACTTTTTCGAAGGAAGCAATTGCTTCGAGCACGCTCACACCATTTCCGGTGCCGAGGTTTAAAACATCATACGTTTTAGCTGTTGTTTCGAGGTGCTCAAGTGCCAGTACATGGGCATTGGCAATATCGCTTACATGAACATAGTCGCGGATGCAGCTTCCGTCGCGCGTGTTATAATCTGTTCCAAAGACAGTGAATGATTTTATTTTTCCGAGCGCCGTTCGGGTAATGAGGGGTACCAGATTTGTTGGTTTGTTGATGGGGCTTTCTCCCAGAAGACCCGATAGATGTGCGCCCACCGGATTGAAGTAACGCAGTGCAATGGCTTTGATGCCTGGTGTGGCGCGAATAAAATCTTCGAGTATGCGTTCCCCGGCAACTTTGGTATAGGCATAGGGCGATTCTGCTTTTTCAAAGGGGGTTTGTTCGGTCACGGGTAATTGGTTGATGTTTCCATAGACCGAACAGGAAGAGGAAAAGATGATGTTTTTGATCTTGTTCTTGACTGCCGCCTTCAGGAGGTTGATCAAAGAACCGATGTTGTTTGAATAATAGCCCAGAGGGTCGGCCACAGAGTCGGGTACAGATTTAAAGGCAGCGAAATGAATGATTCCATGGATATTCGGGTGGGCATCAAAAAAGGCATTTGTGGCTTCCTGGTCGCACAAATTGAAAGCGTACTGCTGAAAGCTTTTGCCGGTTATTTGTTTGACCCGATCATACGCATCGGGGGAGGAGTTGCTGTGGTTGTCGATTGATATCACCTCATAGGTGGGGTTGTTCAGCAGTTCGATGAGGGTGTGGGAACCGATGTAACCGGCTCCGCCGGTGACGAGGATTGTTTGTTTCATAAGCCGTATCTAATCTGACAGAAATAGGGTTCTTCAAAAACGAATGTGAATGTACGCTCGAAATGGAGTAATCCGACCAACAGACCGGTCGGATAGTTCACAAAAGTAAGCTTTAAGGCCGAATTTCGTCAAGAAGCTGTTTTACCCTATTGGAAAGATCACGACTCTGAATTTCTGCCCCCAGATGATTTAAGTGATTTGGGTCTTTCCAGTAAGAAGCAGAGGTTGAAAGACCGGGCAGGCTCAGTTCAAGATAGTTGATGTACGGTATTTTATTTTCACCACAAAGCAACTTGATTTTATCTGTAGAAGGTTTCAGATAGTCAGCCATAGCCCGGCTGAAATAGGGAGATGTGAAAAGAATAAGCCTGATATGTAGTCGTTTGCAAGTAGAAATAATTGATTGCAGATCGGTAGTATATTCAGAAAGGAATTTGGCCGGAGGGAACACTTCCCGCTGAATAGAACGCAGGGTATAAATACTGTCGGTAGCTTCGGCCGGAATGAGATCATAACCGGTTTGAAGCTGTTTTGGATGCAGTACTGTTTTAAAATAATTATTTAACAGTGTAAGTACCCTGCCGTTATAACGATAGGTATGAAAGTAAAAAAGATATTTTTTTGTTGACCCTTCGTTGTTAATCAGTGTGGTCACTTCCTCGTTTTTTCCGTAATAATAACGTAAAAATTCGACAGAGTTTAAGTTTTTTCGGGTGATACCCTCTTGTCCAAGATATTGACCAGGGTCTATCTGAAGCAGAATTGTTTTGGGGAGTTGTTTCTTTTCTTCAAGCACGGCCAGGAGTCCTCTTTGAAAGCAGTCGTCCGTTGCTGAATGCGCAATGTTGTATGTCGGCATCTTGAAACTATCTGGTACTACCTGATAATAAGCCCGAGAATTTCCCATGATCAGGAGATCTGGCGGAGTGGGCAAGGAAAGATAATAATTGATCTTCCCTCCCGATTGTCCAGTCATTGTTTTGACATAAAGACAATCGAGAAAGGACGCAGCCAGCCGGTCCATTGTGAAAACAAGGATGAACAGTCCAGCCAGGTATATGCCAAACGATCTCATTAAAACTGAAAATAGATAAACTGACCGCCTTCGGAATTGCCGAATAAGATGATCAGTAGGATTAATAAGCTGCTGAACCCGATTGTTTTGAATGAAACAATAGATCCATTCACGGGGTTAAAAAAAATTGCTTTGCGTAAAAAGAAGTATTCAATACTGAGGAGGAATGTAACAAGCAGAAGCATGGAGCAAAAGAGTCCTGTATCCTGAATTCTCAAGGTGAAGAAACCTGACGAGTGAAAGATATTACAAAGGATATACCAGGCTTGAGAAAATGTCTGGCTCCTGAAAAATATCCAGGCCAGACAAACCAGATTGAACGTAAAGAATGCTTTGGCCGCGCGTGAGAAAAAAGGTTGAGAGCCAGCCGGCGTCATGCTGCCGCCGGCTCCTGTGATTTTTTCGACAACCAAATACATGCCATTGAGCGCGCCCCAGATCACAAAATTCCAGGAAGCTCCATGCCAGAGGCCTCCGAGAAGCATCGTGATCATCAGGTTCCGGTAGCTGAGAAATTTCCCTGAGCGGCTGCCCCCAAGCGGGATGTATAAATAGTCGCGCAGCCAGCTCGAAAGAGAGATGTGCCAGCGTCGCCAGAATTCGGTAATGCTTTTTGAAAAATAGGGAAATCTGAAATTCGTCATAAGTTCAAACCCCATGACCTGTGCTACGCCTACAGCAATATCGGAGTAGCCAGAGAAATCGCAGTAGATCATCAATGCAAAGGCCCAGGTTGCGACGCAGAGTGTAAACCCGGTATTCATCTGATAATTATCGTAAATAGAGTTTACGTAGACAGACAACAAATCGCCTACGGCCACTTTTTTAAATAATCCCCAGAGCATTAGTTGGAGGCCTCCGATGACTTGTTTCGATGAAAAGATATGTTTCTCCCGAAACTGGTGGAGCATATGTTGCGGACGTTCGATAGGCCCGGCCACAAGCTGCGGATAGAACATCACGTAGAGTGCATAGATCCCGAAATGTCGTTCAGCCTTTGCATTGCCGCGGTAGACTTCAATCGTATAACTTACCGCCTGAAAGGTATGAAACGATAAGCCAATTGGGAGCAGTATATTCAGATAGGGCAACGGATTGTCATGATGGGTCCACCTGAAAATCGAAGTAATATTTTCGTTTAGGAAATTGTAATACTTAAAGAAAAACAGGGTTCCGAAATTGGCTATCAAACTTAGAATAAGGAACGTCTTTTTTCGTTTCGTTCCAGCTGATGTCTCAATGTATATGCCAGCAACATAATCTACACCGATGGTGAAGAAAAGGATTAGAATATAGATAGGGATAAAGTACAAGTAAAAATAACAACTGGAGAAAAGCAATAAAACCCACCGGTAGCGATGAGGTAACGCATAGTATCCGAGCGACACTACACCAAAAAAAAGGAAGAAAGTGAGTGAATTAAACAGCATTGTTTACAATAAATTCAGACTGTTCACCCGATGAGCCGGTGTGCAGACTCATCAAACTTGTCAACTTCCTGCCGGGTTTAAATTAAATTTGTATTATTAGATGGTTTGTAAAAATAGCAAAAAGCATAATAGTATTCCGAAAATGTAGTCACGTACTTTTGATTTTAAAGACAGCACTTGGTATATGTGCATTCGTTTCCTGGGCCAGACCACCGGGCCCGGATATTAGGGACAACGTCATATTTTTGTAGCTTTGAGTTTCACAACTTGAATTTTGCCGGGTTTCGGAGATGGATTAGCGGTATATTTTGCCATTCTACCGCTGAGCTGTTGATCTGCCTTCGATGCATTTGGGTGCGTGATTTAGACCCCTTGTTTTAAAAGTGACTCGTAAATGACTGATCCTGGTTAACTTGTCCGGAGCTTGATTCAAATATAGGATATGGAAGATGAGGTTGTAAACAGAGGGTATTTGGAAAGCCTTGGCTCGGTTGAGCTCATGGCCTTCCCGTTCTACCTGTTTATTATTTTCTATCTGTCGTATGCCTATCAGATGAAACGCATTGGGAATAACCCGTCCTATACTTATTTTTCAAAAGGATTGATGGTTAAACTGATGGGTGCGCTCTTTTTTTGTTTGTGCTATATCTACTACTATCAGGGTGGAGATACCATCGCCTATTTTGAGTCTTCGAGGTCTTTTGTGAATTTGCTGCAACTACGCCCCAATTCATTTTTAACGGTTTATTTCGGATCCAATTCGGTTGAAAATTACTCGCAGTTTGATATGTTCACCGGATTACCCTTCAAATATATGTATTTCGAAGGACGGACCATGTTCGTTATTAAAATCATTTTCCCCTTCGTCCTGCTCGGGTTTAAAAGTTATCTGATTTCTACAATTCTGCTCTCTGCCACCTCTTTTCTGGGGATATGGAGGATGTATCAGGTATTTGTGAGGTACTACCCAGAGTATTATAAACAGATTGCGATCGGCTTTCTTTTTCTGCCTACTGCAATTTTCTGGGGATCCGGAATCCTTAAAGACACGATCACACTGACGGCATTTTGTTGGTTTGTAAGTTCCTTCGAAAAAGGGATTATTTCACGCGAGAAAATAGTGGTGAATGTACTGATAGCACTTCTGGCAGGATATATTATCCTCCTCATCAAACCCTATATTTTGATGGCTTGTGTTCCGGGGATGTTTGCCTGGATGTTTCATCAGCGTGTTGCGAAGATAAGAAACAAGTTCCTGAAGGTTTCAGCCATGCCGATTATCTATGCGTTAAGTATTGTTCTTGGGATTGGTATCATGGCCCTCCTTGGCGATAGGCTAGACAAATTTTCGCTCAACAAAGTTTTATTTTCGGCCAAGGAATCACAGATGGATTTGAAAAACGATGCATATGAGGGCCATGGTTTCGATATTGGCTCGTATGACGCATCCGTACAAGGCGTGATGGGCAAAGCTCCCATTGCAATCGTTTCCGGATTGTTCCGGCCTTTTATCTGGGAAGCAAAGAATTTTGTAATGCTCTTGTCGGCGCTGGAGAATCTGGCTTTTCTCTATTTATTTATCTACCCATTTGTGAAAATCGGGTTCAAAAAAACCGTGCTCATCCTTTTTGACAATCCCTTACTGTTTTTTCTATTCTCCTATTCGGTTTTCTTTGCCTTTTCAATCGGTATTTCTACCTCGAATTTTGGGGCGCTGGTCAGGTTTAAGATCGCTTTTGCCCCATTCCTTGCAACCCTGCTCTTAATTTTGTACGGACTTAAAAGCAAGAAGAAGGTGAAGAAAATAAACCAGTCGGCATACCAGTCAAGATAATCAGGTAAATAGTCAATGGCTGATATTCGGGTGGTTTATACCTGAATTTTCCGGAAAAGCCTGACTGTTGAGAAGGATAATGGGCAACAGACATTGTGATTTCTTTCACCCCCCCCCGCCTGATTTTTATTTTTCTCTTGGGATTTTACAATCTAATCCAATCTTTCGGGATCAGATCAGCCATTCGATGCTCCGGCCCGTTTATCCATTTCAGCGGGGCAATAACCAGGTTGTTTTTTTGATTCGAAAGCCAAACCGCCCACCAGGCGAAGCTACTGTTTGAGATGATAAAATGGTTGCAGGCAGACATCAGTCGGATATAGTCCTGACACTTTGGGCCAGTATACTGATCTGATACAAAACAGACATTTCCGGTAAACGAGAGATTGTTCCTGCACCATTCAATCTCATCTGAAAAAACAAAGAAGTAGGGGTCAGTTACCTGTGATCTGAGCACGCGCTCTGCATCGGTATAATAGGAGGGAGCGATTGTTTCGTGAAATGAGTTTAGTACAAAATCGCCCCTTCGAACATGCACACAGACCGAATTCGTTTCTTTTATTCTTTTTAACAAAACCTGTGAATTATCCAAAAGCGGTTCTCTGAAAGTGAAGTCTGTTTTTCGGAGCGAATCGGATGTGGCGCTGAAATATTTTTCGCTCTGCCAGTATCCTTCCAGATAGGTATTGTCAGGAGCATTCAGAAATGCGGGATGAAACCGATAACTAGGCTCCCGGATATAGGATTTTTTTGTCCCCAATATTTTATTCAGGACTTTTTCTGCGAAGCGGATCCCGGTGCGTTTGGAAAGCCCGGCTACTTCATTTGGAGTGGCGAACTCTTTTGAAATATTAAAGATGGAGAGATCGTAGTTTCGAAAAACAAATTTTGTGTTTTGTATTGACCTGTCCAACAGAAACAGGGTATCCAGTTTCAAAATGGTGTGATTCCTGCTAGCCAGTTCGTTTCCAAATGCGTATTGAAACATTTGGTTGCCCAACCCGCCCATCAGTTTTGCAATGATCATAAGTAACTGTTTATACAGGTTGTAACATCACTTGGTCTCGTCAGGCATAGGTTCTAACTACATTCGATTGAGAACTGAAGTGTCAGTTGTAATCAGCCGGTGAAACCTTTGTCCACAAATATTGAATTTACATACGTGTCCGCGTAATGAAAATAGCCATTTTCTGTCAGATAATCAATCACGTTTGATAGTTTAACCCCTTCATTCTTTTCGGAAAAGGTGATCGTTTCAAGGCAAAGCACTTTTGGGCGATAGCGTTTAAAGTCGATGGAGAGTGCGATTTCCTCATTGAGCCCTTCCACATCTATCGAGACCAAGTCAGGACCAACGCTGAAATTTTCACTTAGTATGGTATTGATATTTTTTAAGGCTACTTTAATGACCGATTCAATTCTATAGGTACCTTCCTGCTGTAACTTTTGCGCATCTTCTTTTGAAAAAGTGCTCAACGTGTCTGGCCGCATGATGTAGAAATCAGTTTCGCGCTCTTCGTGCGTACTCACCCCAATATTTAAACACCGATCTCTCTTTCTGCTGCGTGCCAGCGTTCTGCATAAGGCCGGATTGGGTTCAACGCAGACACCGCTTGCGCCTTCAGCATAAAACTTGAATGTGTTGTTCCTTATTTTAGGATGGTTGGCCCCGATATCCAGAAAAGTCTTCACCGTTGATTTTCGGTTTCGGAATATCTGATCAATGATAATGTCTTCTCCCGCCTGGGAATAGGAGATTACGGCGCCCAGGAGCTTATATGCAATTGTATCTTTTAACATAGTTTAATCACGATTATAGCTGATACGTTCAAGGAACAGGTTAGCACAAATGGCATCCGTCATATTCTCAGAGACCCAGGTTTCTGGTTCGTAGTCTTTCAATTCCGATCCGAGCGCTACCTCAAAATCTGCAAGGTTTTTAAATGTCTTTCCTGTCATTTTTGAAAGATAGGGCGCCGAGCTACAAGCATAGTTTGTGTTTTTATACATCCAGACACCCGGGTCCCAAACAAACGTAGGAGTGTTTGTGGCCCAGATTTCAAGAAGAGCCAGACCTTGTGATTCCTGCTCCACAAAATAAACCACCGCTTTTGCTCTTGTCATCAACTCTTTGAACCCCGGGTGGCTGTACGATCCATAAATCAATTCTTCCACCTGGTACCCCATATTGAGTGCATGTGTTTTGCAATGTTCGTAGATGTAATGTTCTGGCCTCTTTTTATAGAAGACAATGACCGGCTTGGGGGTTTCCTGTTTCGTAGTTTTCCATAGATCTTTGTCAACTCCGGCAGGCCATATCACAATTCGCTCCTCTAAAGCCGGATTGTCAAGTAAATAGAACGATTTTGTCCATTCGGAGTTCACCGCATAACAATCAATTTCAGGCGATGCGATCACGCCACCGGCATCGGCAGATGAAATTACAATATTAGGACCAGCGCTGAGACGCTTTATCTTTCCCTTCCGTTTAAGTCTGATGGCAAGACGAAGCGCTTTTTTGTTAGCAAGAACATGAATATGTGTAGAATGCTCCGATAGCCTGAACGGATTGTAGGAGTATTCTTGATTGTTTTTTTCTAATCCTTTAATCAAACTCCTTACAACTCCAAAATGCCCTGAGTAGGGGAGGATTTCCCTTTGAAGAAGATACCTTTTAATGAAATTCTTCGCCTTCTTTTTTACCTGAAACCAAAAACTAAAACTCGGCTCAGTTAGAATCGTTATCATTGTTTCTTGATTTGTTGTACCCGTTCTGGTCGAACACTAAAATGCATCTATCGTATTCCAAGCATTAAAGCCGTTTCTTCCGAACAAAACAGGTAATTATAATAATCGCTCTTTTCGATCTTCTCAACCCTTCTGATCCCTTTTGTTTCATCAATGTTGAAATACAGGTAACCTAAACCTTCAAGCATGGTCTCTATTTTTTGACCAATTTCGTCTGTAAGTATCTCTATCAACATGGTTGGCCGGTGAATCTTCAGGTGTTTTGCATACCCTTCGAGGACTTCGGGTTCATGTGTTTCTACGTCTATCTTCAAAAGATCAAAACGCTGAATGTGTTCCTGCTCAATAATGGTATCCAGTGTGATTGTTTGAATGCGTTTTTCGATGACCTGGGTGGTGGGAGGGAAAAAATTCTGATTTACCGTTACGGAGTAGATGTGATCGCTTGTGGCATTATCATAGATAACGGCTTCCCCATTTTTATTGGAGATGGCCAACGGACTGCACTGAATATCATACTTGTTCAGTTCGTTGTTTTTCACCAACTTTTCAAAGACCCGGTCAACGGGTTCGTATGCATAGACTTTGGAGCGAGGGTTGACAGACTTAGCGATGAGTGCATACACGCCTGTGTTTGCACCGATGTCAACAATTACGGATGCGTTTTTGCATAGCTTGATCCATAAACCCAGTGAAACACATTCCCATCCATGTTCTATTCCTTCCCAAAACAGTTCATTCTCTATCCTGAAACCATAATGCATGATATCAAAAGAAGTAGTAACGCCTGTTTTTACCGGAAATACGCCATTGAAATAAAGATGTCTGTACATACGACCCGGCGGAATCGCTATCGCTTTCAGGAGTGTAAATACTTCTCTTTTAAAAGGAAGCTTCTTCAGGACACTTTTAAGAGATCGTCTGATGATGGACATAGTGAGGTGTAAGGGGAAGCAAAATTAAATATAATTGTACGAAAGCTCTCGCATCTCATTTCTTTTTCCTCCCTTACCTTGATAGGCATTGCCTTTTTAAGGTTGAATCGAAGCTGATTGAAGAAATTCTATCTCGTCGGGATGCGATACAAATATAGCGAAATTACTATGTGTCTGGAATGTGAATTGGCCGGTACGTTGGGCAGATGGGGTAGATTATATAACATCGTTCCTGTCCATACATGTCAGCCTAGGAGCAGCATACGTTGAAAATTGATTCTGATACAACCCTTCGGCTGCCGGGCAAGTTGACTTTTAGATGGGTTTGTTTGATCACCTCTCGTTTTTCGAGCCGTTATTGAACACTCCAATGTAATCTATGCGGCTTATCGCATCGATTCAATGGATCAGACCGTTTCAGAAAAGAACTTTTTATTTCTATAAATAGCATCATATTCTTCCAGCCAAAGTCCCTCACGCCGGTAATTGGCAATAATATCAACAAGCTCAAAACCCTGATTTTGTAAAAAACGATCAACTACATCATAAGACGAGGAATTTTCATAGAATTTGTGCTTTTGCATTTCGGTCAGGATGTATTTGGTCCGTTGCAGGAGCTGCGTGCCCCCTGAAAGCACATCAAGTTCTGCTCCCTGAACATCCAGTTTTATTAACAATACATTTTCTGAATTGTCGGCAAATTCATTATCCAGTGTATTTACCTGTACGAGCAGTTCTTTTTCAAGAATCATCGAGGATTCGTAAGGGTGCTTTTTATGTTTGAGTAATGAGCTGTCGGCTTTTTTTAGGGAGGAGGTCAATGAGTTGGAGTTCACGAAAAATGGCATTTCACCCGGTTTATTGCTTAATGCAATGTTTCTAATCTTTATGTTCATTGATTTTTTGCTTTTCAAGTGCAGGATATCCTGAAAAGCGGGATTTGGCTCAAAGGCATAGAATGGATTCGTGGGAAAATCAGTCTGCAGAAACATCAGAATCTCTCCGTTTGCAGCCCCGATATCGATTATAATATCTTTTGGATTAACACTGTTTGACTTAATAAAGCGGACAGCCTGACGGAGATGCTGTAATTTGTCAATCAATATCGTATCTCTGATGTACCTTTTTGCCCTTACAGAGCCGGTAAATGGCAGAAAATAGACGCGGAGTAAAAAATTCACCAATGCTCTCATTCTGTATGTTGGATTATCACGTTAGACGATTGGTTTTATCTTCACCCCCCCCGAATCTGACGAATTGAAGAAGGCTAAATTCGCACCACAAAAATAAGATTAATAATGAATCAGGGTCTCGATAGTCCCGCTTCAACCGGAACAAGGGTTGAGTTAGATCTTTCTTTAGAAATCCGTTTTGGGATCAGGATGCTATACGGTTTCTTTTCATCTCTATTCGAAGCAGAAGATTGTCCTGATCTGAAATCACGCAGCACATTCAGAAAGAAGAAGCTCTGTTTGCCCTTTTATATATCTGGGGCATCTCTAATAACCCCGTTTTCTTGATCTCTCCCTGACCCTCTCCCAAGGAGAGGGAATGTTTGGAAGGGGTTATTAGAGATGCCCTCTATTGAATTTTATCGGCTTGTTTGTACCTTGAACTATTTTGTGGTGAAGATCTTCGAGTAAACGCCCCTTGTTCTCTCAAAGCTCCTGTATTGATAAGCCAGTCTTGAAATTTCGTTTCTGTGCGATTGATCCTTCAATATGACGCTGATTTTCGCAAAACCAGAAGCTAGGCTTTCTTCCGTTAGTTCAAAGACAGCTCCTGCATTTTTTGTTATTATAATGTTACTGTCATCTCCGCAATCGGGGGGGCAGACAACGGGTAAACCATTTGCCCAATATTCCCCAATTTTAATATGTGAGGAAAATTTGGCGTAAGGATTTGGCTTTGTCAAGGTAAATGCCATATCGGATGCCGATAAATAGGCCGGAATTTTATCATGTGCCACGAAGCCTGTCACAATTTTGTCGGTATCCATTCCAAGTGAATGCAGTGAAGCCAGGATAAGAGTCCTGGGATGTGGAGAAAGGATGATAAGTCTGAACCGATCCTTAAAAAATGCGAAAGCCTGTTTGAACACCCAAAAGGCCTCTTCGTCGTAATAAATTCCTCCAAACTTTCCGGTATAGATGCCCACAATGGAATCATCAGCTATCGAGAGCTCTTTTCGGATTGCGGAGCGTTGTGTTTCTGAATAGGAGAATACCTCAACCGGCACACAACAGGGAATGGTGAAGATTTTGTTGGGCGATATGCCCTGTCTGATCAGTTCAAGCTTGTAGTTTTCGCTTACCGGCATCAGGATGCTTGCATACTGCATCTGCTTTTTTTCCCAATATTTCTGAAATCGATAACGTAAACCCCAGTGTGGCCATTCACCTGTTTCGCGCATATAGTCGGCATGGGGTTCAAATGATTCAACACAAAGTTTGAGCTTGTTTCGTCTGCAAATTGAATAAGCCAGCGCTCCAGCCATGACGCCCCTGGTAAAGATATACGAAACACGATATTGGTCGAGGATCGATTGTAGTTTTATCGGGAAATGAAAAAAATCGGCAGTTTTGTTGAAGATGTTGTGCCGGTAATTCTTTGAATGCAGGGCATAATGAACCACCTTCTGGCAGTTAAAGGGATGCCCCGAGGGTACGGCCTCTGATCGTTCGATGGTGACAAAAACAATTTTTTCAATAGATTCCAGTGTATCCAGTATCTCGAGATGCGGATAGACGGTCGAAACGGTTAACGGATCATTGAGTCCCCAATAACTAAGATAAAGTATGGTCATAGCAATTACTTTTCTGGGCGGCCGGTTATGAAATTCATTTTAGCAGAGAGGATAAACGGCTCGTAATGGTTTTTCCGGCAAGGAGCTTTAACATGTGCAACAAGATCTTGCGTTGCAAGCCCAGAAACGACCTGGCTTTCAGGATGTAATGCCAGGAAGTTTTGTAATCATTCTCCAGATAACTGTGAATGGCGCAGATATAGCCTGTGTTTCCTCTCAGAATTGATTTTTCGTCATCCGTAAGCGGAATCCGATTTTCGAGATACCTGGTTGCAAGTTCACGCCGGGTAATTATCAACTTGTTTTGATGCATGGACCGTAAGGGGTGATCAGTAAGGTTTAGTGTAGCGCAGCTACTTATAAATATCTTTTCCAGAACTAAATTGTCCATGAAAAAGATCCAATCTTCCATGGCTGAATATCCCCGGTCTTCAAAAAAGCCGATGAGCTTTGGGTTATCTCTGCGGATGCAGACATTGCAGGCTAGTGGGTTGCCGGCCAGAAAAAGCGTGTATGAATACATTCCTTCCTGTAGCTTGCTGGTATTCCATCCTTGTCTGTGATCGGGAGTTTGGACGGTATAATTCGTCGAGAAAAAATTGATTTCGGGATAGCGAACAATACTCTCTGACAAGACCTGCAGATGGTTATTTTGAAATTGGTCGTCTGAGTCTAGCAGAACCACGAAAGTTCCTTTCGAAGACCGTATGCCGTTATTTCTTGCAGCGCCTCGTTCTTGATTCGTTTGAAAAATATATCGGATTTTATCTGGATGGGAGGCTTGGTATTGTTCCACTACTTGCCTGGTATTATCAGTGCTGCCATCGTCAATTATGAGCAATTCAAAATCCTGACAGTTCTGATCCAATACAGATTGTATAGCTCCCGGAAGAAAGGCAGACCGATTGAAAGCTGGAATGACTATAGAAAAGCGCATAGCGGTTTGTTGTGCGTTCGGTACAGAAGCTCAGTGTTCGGCCTGTCGGGCAATGATGTCGAAATGACAATTTTTGAAATCAGAGTTCCGGTGAATCCGTTCTCCGGTGAAAGCATGTATGATAACCGGATAATACTCTTCAAGAAATGTGATGAGCATGGAAGCCGAAGCATGCTGCCTTTGAAGATTTGCGTCACTTAATTCAATGAAAAGGGTCGGACGCCATTTTTGGATGATTTCCTTGCCTCCAAGGAGTACCTGGTACTCAAAGCCTTCAACATCTATTTTTATTAAATCAATCTTAGGGATGTTTTGTTCTTCCACAAACAGGTCGAGTGTGGTAACTTCTATCCAGTTGAATGATCCATCGGTCTGGTCATTGATCCTTCCTCCGCCCCTGTTATCTGCTGTGTCAAAAGTTAGTTTGTGTCTTTCTTTTGTCTGCCCCATCCCGAAATTGAAAATAGTTATAGGAAGCTCTGGGTTCAGGTTCATGTTTTTTGATAATTGTTCAAAATTATACATGTCGGGCTCAAAGGCATATACCTGCCCGCCGGTTCCAACTTTTTCTTTCAGTCGCAGACAGGTAAAGCCAATATTGGCCCCGATGTCAAAAACCGTGTTGTTTGTCTCGGCAAGCCCCAATAATCGCCTGGTCTCCGATTCATGATACCCAAAATAAGCTTCATGACCCATATAATCTGAAACATCGAGGTTCATTTTTACAGAACCTACTGCGGTTGATCTGAATGTTTTTTTGGCATACTGATAGTGATTCGGCACCAATTTGGAGATAACCAGGGAGGCTTGATTATCCTTCCGGATAAGTTTGGCCAGCTGCCGTTCAATGCCAGGTTTCTTGAGGAAACCACGGAAGAAATTCAGGAATGCAACTTTAGGAGTCTGTTGATTCATGAGGTTTGATTGTTAGGCCAACTGTCGGCAATTATCGTTGAAGCCTTAGCACCGGTTGGCTTGGCCTGGATATACCTCACGGAGGCCCCTTCCTGATATCCCTCAAACAAAGATATCGCAGTTAGAAAGTGAATTAGTTTTCTGTAAAGGGGATCAAACACCCTGAAATTTGGAGTCAGGTATGCGAAGCTGGTAAAGATTGATTTCACAGCTAAGCTTATCCGATAAATTGAAATCCTTGCTTTTGTATAGTGTTGGGCAGTTGTCTGATTGCCTTTCTCTGTAGCGACTCTAAGCGTTATACCCCCCCGTTTTTTGCGTTGTAACCACTGTGTAAGACCGATGCGGTCTTCTTCATTGTGAAAAAGTGTAGCAAATGGAAGGATGAAGAAGGAGAGCTTATGTTTCTTGAGTCGCTCGGTAAAGTCCGCATCTTCGGCTCCGGCATAAGGAATATCTTCATCATATCCGCCCACCTCCATAAACGTTTTTTTTAAAATGGGCAGGCAGTAACTAGCTATCCCCGAATGTTCAAAAGGCAGAGGCTGTTTCCAGTGCTTGCCGGAGCCAAGCCATCCCTCCAATGAGGTATAGCGCTGGCTAAGGAGGTACCTGCCGAACTTGGTTCTTTGAAGGGTCGCTTCGAGCTCTGGAGGATAGGTCCAGTTCAACAAATAAATATGAGTGGGTTCTTTCAGTGAATGAGAGAGAATAACATCAAGATGATCCTTACTCAGGAGCATGTCGTCATCCAGAAATAATAAGAGTATTGCATCGGCATGCAGTGCTCCAAAATTTCTGGCAGATGCTGCTCCGCTTTTTGGATTGTTCAGATAGGTGAGTTTAGGATGTGGCTTCAGCGCCTGGAGGTGTTGGCTCGAATCATTCACCACAATAATTTCGGCATTAAAATTCTCAATAGAAAGCAGGGCGGTTCTCAGCGTTTTTTCGAATACTTCGCCTCGATCTTTTGTTGGAATGATAATGCTGAAATCTTTCATGGCCTATCCTATCTCAATCCAAATGAATTCCATCTATTGGGATCTGCCCAGTTCAGTAATTAGTTGAAATGGGGATCAAGATGAGTCCTGATTAAATCCTTCAATTGTTCGATCGTCAGCATCTCTGGATTGGTTCCTGAACTGTATTTGAAACCCGTGGGTACTTTTTTAGCAGAAAATGTTTTTACGAATTCATCCAGATTCCAGTTTGGTTCATGGGCAAGAATTGCATAATACTTACCAAGGTCCCAGGTAAGAAGTGAATCTGATTCCGTAATCATTTCCTCATGAATTTTCTCACCTGGACGGATCCCGATGAGTTCAATTTTACATGCAGGGCCAACTGCGTTAGCCAGATCTACCAAACGGAATGAAGGGATTTTTGGCACAAATATTTCGCCACCCCATGCTTTTTCAATGGCATGCAGAACCAGCTCGACACCCTCCTGAAGCAAAATATTGAAACGAGTCATGTCTGGATGTGTTACAGGCAGAATTCCGGTTTTTCGCTTGCTCAGAAAAAAAGGAATCACTGAACCGCGCGACCCCATCACATTTCCATACCGAACGACCGAAAATCGAATATTTTTATTTCCTCTGATATTATTCGCGGCCACAAAAAGTTTATCTGAACACAGTTTGGTGGCGCCGTATAGATTTATCGGGGCCGCAGCTTTGTCTGTTGAGAGTGCAACAACACTTTTAACTCCAGCATCAAGCGCCGCATTCACCACGTTTTCGGCACCCATCACATTGGTGTTGATAAACTCCATGGGGTTATATTCAGCCAGGGGCACATGTTTCAATGCGGCCGCATGGATTACAATGTCAACATTTTCGAAGGCGCGCTTTAAACGGTCTTTATCCCTTACGTCTCCCAGAAAAAAGCGGATTTGAGGATATTTTGAGCTCGGATAAAGCAACGACATTTCATACTGTTTCAACTCATCTCTTGAAAAAATAATCAATTTTTTTATCTGATACCGTTTCAGCAAGGTTTCGGTCAGTTGTTTGCCCAAGGATCCGGTTCCACCTGTAATCAATACGGTCGAATCATTTATCTGCATGCGCTTGATTATCAGTTAGGTGATTTGAATATTAGGCCTATGACTGCATAGAAAAACAGCGTAGAAGCCAAATGTACAATAAATTCCGGTTTCAGTGCCTCTTCGACGGCCTCACGTGTTTTATGACCATTCCGCTGCATCCTTTTTATTTGCTTTGATAATCAAATTGTTAGAATGGTTTTTGGGAAAAGCCCTGGAGCAATTTGTTGGGGTTTAGCCGGAGCATGCATCGGCAGTGATATTCACAAATTTTTTGGGGTGTATAGGCCTCTCTGGAAATAAAAATCACTGTCCATTAATCGAATTTTGGTTTGATTCACTGATCGTTGTTGCTAGCTTCACTGCCCGATTGTGTTTAATGGGTTCAATTTCAATAAATTGCATGATTAAAAGTTAATCCCCCCACATTCAAGACGTGATTCGTTGAATGCTTTTTGAAAAACTTCGGGATCAGCTTCTATTTCTTGGAAGAAGGTTTGAAGAGCTCCGAACGATCATGAGCAGATGAGACCTGCATTGTATAGAGCAGGGTAATCGGTTCTGAAAATTATCAGCTTCCAGCGCACTATATCCAATGATCCATGTTTTGGAGTGGAAGCAGCGTGTATTTACGAAGGAGAAGAGTGTATTTACGAAGGGAAAATGTGTATTTACGAAGGAGAAGAGTGTATTGATGAGGAAGAAGAGTGGACTATGTAGAGGAGAGGCCGGTATCGTAAAAATCGAGTTGTAACTGCCAAGGCTGAATGTTGCATTCTTCGGGGCTCTAGGCCAGTGAACAACCCTGTGGAAACAGGGTCACTTTTAAAATCGAAACAGGGTCACTTTTAAAATCGTTTGTACTAAGTTACTCAAAATCAGAACGCCGGCTAGCAGTTCTCTACCTCCTCATCCTCCGATAGCTATCGGAACCATCGGGAGTAGGGAGGTAATAATGCTTCGGTATGGTTTTAGAGGATTAAGTCTATGCCCAATATTTCTTAAATTGCAACGATATTCTTGACTGAGGAAGCCGAATCAGCTCCGACAACTCTCTGTAAATCCTTTCCGATGGACCCGATTTATCTGTTAACATCCTGCATTTTTGTTGTACTCTTATTCGTAAGCGAATATTTGTTTGGGGCAAATGTAGTTGTTGGAATGCAACGTACGCTAAAGTCGCGTAAATTACGATGGGTCGTATATTACCTTTTAATCTTGCTTTTGTTTTTCTCGAACAACAAACAACAAACATTTATTTATTTCCAATTTTAGGATATGGCCAACTTTCTAAAGACACTGTTCGGGTTTTTAGTGCCCTTGGTACTCGTGTTTTCGGTTACTGAATTTATGGCTTCTCGGTGGTATGGAAAATACCTGAGCCTGCCGGGATCATATCATGTATTTGAGAGAAAACGAAACAATGTGGAAGTTTTGTTTGTTGGCGATTCGCATATTTTGTGTTGTACGGATACAGGCCTTGTCAAGAATTCTTATGTCCTCTGGTGGGGAGCACGCGATTTGTATTATTCAATGAAAATCATCGAGCAAAACATTTCAGAGATGCCCCGCTTAAAAACCATATTCGTCGATTTGAGTTACTTTAGTTTTTCAAATATGACGGCCTTTTACAATCCCAAACAAATCAACAACTACTTCCACATGGGCATTTTGCCCAACGTAGGATATGATTACCGGTACTTATCTACCTTGTACTCCAATTCAGACATTCTTTGGTCAACGTTCTCTGGCACACTCCTCAAAAAGGCCGGATGGAAGGAACCGGCCCCGGTGCCGGCCACAGGTTTTGGAATTGTAAGACAACTTAATTCAGAAGCAGAATTTATCGGTCATGCCAAATTTAAGCTTCCGGAGCATTCAACGCCGATCAGGGACCGGTTCAAACATCCTGAATTTGAGTCGATGAACCAGAAGTACCTTGAGGAGATTGTGGCCAGTTGTCAGAAAAACAGAAAAAACCTCTTTATTATTCTTCCTCCCCAATCTAGTTACTACAACCAGCTTTTTACATATAAAACCGTTTTCTACGCAGATTTGAAAAAATTTGGGGACATGAACCCAGGGGTTAAGATTTATGATTATTCAGATATTTATGATGATTCGTTGTCCTATTTTCGAGATTCCGATCATTTAAACGGTAAGGGGGCTTCGGCCTTTACCCGTGACTATATTCATAAATTACTCACCGCAGCGAAGTAATGTTAGCAGCAGCCTGTTAGGGCAGCAACAGAGCGGATCGCCTGCTTGAACCAGACAGAATTCAATCAGTTAGTAGCAGGTATTTGAATATGAAGAAAATTGGATATCTGGAAGGTTTACGCGGTGTAGCTGCAATAATTGTGGTAATCTATCACCTTCAGATTATCGTTCATGCTGATCTTACTGTGATTTTAGTTTCATTTTTAGATCGTTTTATACCACACCGTATAGGGAGTATATTCGCAAGCTCTCTGAATGTTTTGATCGATGGTCCTCAAGCAGTATACATTTTCTGGGTACTTAGCGCTTATGTTATTTGCATTAAATTGTTCGACAACAGTCCGTTGGAGAGCAACCGTTACTTAATTGCCAGCGTATCAAAAAGATATTTCAGGCTCTTTTTCCCTTCTGCGGTATCAATTCTGCTGGCATATTTAATTATGCGCTTTGGCCTCATGTTCAACCTACGGCTTGCGGAGCAAAGTGGGAATGCAAATTTATCAACAGCCTATCATTTTGTTCCAAATGTTTTTTTTGCAATTAAATCAGCGGTGTGGGATATTTTTGTGAATGGAGATTCAGAATACAATCATGTATTGTGGAGCATGAAAATCGAATTCTGGGGTTCCTTGTTCTGTTTTTCGGTCTTTGGGATTTTCAGAAAAAGCCGAAAACGGCTCATCGTCTATCTGCTGATGCTGTTTTGGATACTTGCCATGCATGAATATGGCATGCTTTGTTTTTTACTGGGCTTTTTCCTGTGCGACTTTGATTTCTGTTCCAAGCAGTATATGGATCTGAAGTTCATTAAATTAATCAACAAGGCAGATGCGTACTTCCGGACAAACAAGGTTCTTGCCATTGTTTTATTCCTGCTCATCGCCTTCCCCGGCAGCCTGATCCTCAATAAATGTTCTTTTCCTAGGACACTTATCCCGGCGATCATCAGTTTTGGGATTGTTTATTGTGTAATCCGAATTCGGTTGTTGAATCGGTTTTTTGAAACGCGTATGATTGCCTGGCTTGGAAAAATATCCTTCAGTCTTTATCTGGTTCATTGGCCCATATTCTACTCGTTCAGTTGCTGGATGTATCTGGCTGTCGGTGGAAGTTCCCGCCTTAAGACACTAAGCACAGCCCTGGTGAGTATTGTAGTTTGTCTGGCCGTTGCTGCGCTTTATCACGCGGTCATCGATCGTAAGTGTGTTCTGCTCACAAACCGTATCGGGAATTATTTTAAACCGAAAACCGCTTGACAGGAAAAGGATAGGAGCATAGACCGCGATCCTGAATAAGCGCATGGCCGCCAGGCTCCGCGCAGCCCCGATACCTCTTGAAATGAAACACCCGGATGAGGCATTACTAAAGTGCGTTTTTTACAGACACCACCCAGGCTTTGGAGATTATATTTCGAAAGGATAATTTGTTCTTTAAATACAAAAACATAAATACAGAAATAAAAAATAGGGGGAGCGAATACGTAATAAAGAAAACATAATGCATGTTGGGGATCCAGTAATGATATAAGCTTATTGAAAGGAGAATAAGGATTAGCCCAATACTGATCGGACGGATATAGGTAAGGTTGTACCTGAAATATGAATATTTTCTATACAGATAATACGTAAGCAATAATTGAGCTCCTCGTGCCAGCAACATACTTGCGGCAGCTCCCCACAATCCCCAAACAGGAAGCAGGATCATATTGGCGATGACGGTGATTGTACCTGCCACTACATTTAGCCATGGCAATTGTTTGGTTTTCTTGAAAAAGAAGAGCGGATCGACATACAGACTGTATAAATAACGGAATATATATCCAATCATTAGAACCGGAAGAAGAATAAGCGCCTGTAGATAGATGGGCTTCAGAAAGAAAATTATGACAATTGGTGCCATCATACAAAGTAAAGCGATGATGGAATACACACTGAGACCGATACCTCTGAAAATCCGGCTGACATAGTTTGCATTTTGCTTCGCTGATTCTTTCAGTTTTTCATAGACAAGTGGAGCGGTTGTGTTTTCAAGAGAAGATAGAGCCGTGTCTGACAAAACAGCGATTGAAGCCGCAAGGTTATAGATGGCCACAGAAGTCATGTTCAGATATTGTTCGATCATGATTCGATCATAGCTCATATAAATAAAGCCAAAAAGCACGTATGGAATGATGGGAAGCGAATAGCTCAGAGACGCACGGAGAAATCGCCGGTCAAAACGGAGGCCTGTTTTTCGCAATAATAAGCTCCATGTTACTATTGAAACAAAACCAAGCACCGAGAGCCTGACGATCAGGACGTCTGCAGCCCTGGCGTGAAAATGTATGACTGCCAGCGCTTCACTGATGATGGAAAGGATAAAGCTTCCTCCGGAGAAGAAAACAAACAAGAGTGGTTGTTTACTGTTGCGTAAATAGAATGAGATAATTGAGTTGATCGAGTTGACAGCTGCAATAGACACGGTTGTGATGCCATAGGGGTAAAAGGTGAATGATGGATCTTTAAATGCTAACTGATAGATCTTCGTTCCCCAGGGCAGAATAAGCAGAAAAAAGGCAAGGCTCAGAAATAAAATAGTTAAAAAAATGGTTGAAATGTAAGAATGTAACATTTTCTTGTTCTTATGGTAGTTGAAGTAGAAAACGGAAAACGCATTGTCAAAGCCCAAGGTGAAAAAGATTGGAAGTGCCACAGAAATAGTTGTTGATAACCCGATTACTCCATATTCCTGAGGGCTGAGATAGAGCAGGAAAACTGGCAGTAAAAAAATTCGGGAAAGAATTGGTAAAAAAGTAAGGGTGGAGTAAAGCGCAGTTGATTTAATGAAGGACCGGAAATTGCTGCTCATAAATAAAGTTGAATGGTCTGCACAAATCGAAATTAAAATTGAGAGTATCCTACTCGTGTGCTAATTGAATTTTTTAATAATGGCTGAGAAGACGGCATCAAAATCGCTCTTCCTGTGTTCCCCAACATAATAATTCGTTAGTGTGTGCCTCGATCCGGCACGAATGGGTGATCGTCGATGGATTCCCATGGTATCTGTCAGAATTACAGATCCGGCCTTTGCCGTCAGTGTTTTTAAGGTGAGTTTTCTTTTTCCTTCCAGATATTTTAAAAGCTCTAAGTGAGGGAAATCGGTTTTTTTTTCAAAAAGCCCAGCCGTGTCGGTGACATTCGATATCCGGTGTGAATTCGCGATGTACGCATAGGGGGCATTGTCGGGTCCAACATCCGAAAGGTACATGATGGCCTTGATCTGTTTCTCAAATTCTGAATCACGATGCCACTCAGCTCCTTTTTCAGGGTCCACGGCATTAGGAGTGTAGCAATTCGTTTGGGTTGTGTAGTTAATCGTGGGGTAATTTAGATAACAGTTTGCAATTGCAAGTAAGAGTGGGTCGGCATAAAAAGGGGTTATGGAGGAGATCTTCTTTTCGCCGGCCCAAATCTTTACATCATTTACACCAGGACTAAAATCTGTTTGTAAAGGATGATTTACTTGAAATGCATTGATGTCGTTCTTAATATTCTCGCAGCGATCCGCGGAGTAATAATTTTCTATGACAGTGAATCCATTTGTTCTGATTTCATGGATGTGTTTCAGAACGGTTGCCTCAAAAACAATATCCTTCGCAAGGCTGTGTAAGGCATCCCGCTTTTTCTCGGCCATGCACTTTGAGAAAGTTGAAAGCCGAATTTTAATTTTTCGTGCAATTGGCATAAAAGTAAGGCAGATGAATGCGTGTGAGTGTGTATAAAAGTAGTGTTATTTTGCATTGGGACTGATCCAGACTTAGAATTTAGTGCAAATTCGTATCCTTCTATGGCAGAGTCTGTTAGAATAGCCTGAAATGTTTAGCACGAAGTACGTTTATTCGCTAGTTGAAGCATTAGCTCAAACAATCGTTCTGATGCATTTCCATCGGTTTTGTATAGATACAATGTTTTCAACCTGTTTATTTTGGCATAAATCTCATGACTTGCACCCGTATTGAAAATGTCGCTCGCATACTCGGCAAAAGATGCCATGTCATGGAATTTAAACGCAAGACCTTCTTTTACCATAGTCATTTGGTCAGCACGTGTTTCCTCTAGACTGGTAGTGAGGTAACAGAATGGTTTGTTAAAATAAAGGGCTTCCAGAACAATACTGGAGATTTGATTTGTGATAAAATCAGAATAAAAGACAGCCTCCGATAGGCCTACCTGATCATGCCTGAAAGCCCTTTGTCTCAGGTAATTATTTTCTGCTATTACATCATCTACAATGGTGTCGAACTCAAGCGGATGTTTTTTTACGATCAGGTTCCAATCGTTTTCATGGCAAAGTTTACAAAGGTTCCTTAATATCTCTTTTTTTTCGATGTCGTACAGGTAATTGAGGGCTGATGAATAAGTGCCTGCAAAAAAAATGGTCTTCTTCAGCGGGTCCAATTGGTGTCTGGCGAAAAATGAAGCCTTATTAAAAGAGGCGCTTAGTTGTAAATATTCATCCAGGTTCGGGGCGCCGATAATATAGTGTGAGGGGGTGGGGTCCTTTCTTTTCTTCCAAACATCAACCGCATCTTGGCCTGGTACTGCTCTTGCAGTAAACTCAATATTCGCCTCAAGCAAAGGGTCGTCGAAAGAGATGCCGTATTCCAGATTAACACTTGGTACGTCATAAAAATTTGCCACATCACTCATATAACGCCCATCATTGAAAACCCCAATATGCAGACAAACATCCGGTTTTAGTAATTCAAATGCTTTGCCAATCCATGCGTATTTAAGTTCAGCATGGTATAGCAAATTGCCCCTTTTAAAAAATTGGAACACAGGGTTGAGCTTGTTTAACGCGTTATAAAAATCCGAATGCGAAACAATTGTCTTCGTTGACCGGAACTCCTGTAAATTTAAAACCTGGAAATTGACAGATTCATTCGATTTTAGTGAAGCGGAATGCTTCTGTTCAATCCCTGAACTGACATGAACTACTGTAATGAAAATATCCTTCTGCTTTTCACAAAGCTTGAAGAAGGTTTTTAGAATATGATGATGATGCTTTATGTCGGATAATAAGAATAGAAAGTGCGTTTGTGTTGCTCCAGGTTTTTTAAGTCTTTGTCTGGGTTTTGGGATTAGGTATTCAAATGTGTAATACATGTGTTTTAAGACTCCTAATAGCCTCAGCTTAGAGGGTGCTTTGATTTTACGGAATGTAAAGCTGAACTCAACAGACAAACCGGGTCTTTGGACGAGCGTGCTCAGGTAAGCATATTCTTCGGGAAGGTTGACATGGATTGCATTTGTTTCAGGGTACTTACTTAGGAGTTGTTTTATCAATTGAAGAAACAGGTGGCTCTGAGTGATTGTCATCCGAAAATGCAAATGCAAAAGAAAGAAAACAATATCCTTCTCTGACCGGGTACCCAGGTAACGGTTTACTTTGAATAGTTGCCCTGATAGGACGGCCTGCATTTCATACAGATCTGATAACATAGATTCTCTTGCTGTGAATTCAGCCTTGTTGAGAGTGTTGTTGAAAGTAGCTATCCCTTCGTCGCTTATCCAAGTTGAATTTACAAGCAGAGGCCCGTTCAAAAGGCATTTGAATTCAGCACCCTCGGCTTTATAAATATCAGAACTGTCTGTCAGAAATAGTTGCATGGATCTGTTTAGGCCGGCAAGGACCGGAGCGCTTGCTTGAGTGAAATTAATAATTGTTCCTGTGTTTTAATTCGAACCGTATTAGCCAGTAAATGTTCGAGAGGATCAGTGATTTTGATGCCAGGCAAGAGTACGATTAGTTTTTTCTTAAAGATCGCGGCTTCGAGTAGAATGCTCGAAAACATCCCTATGGTTACTTCAGAATAATACAGAAGTTCAGGAATCGACGCTTCGGTTAGGACTGAAAAAGAGAAGGCTGTTTTCTTTTGGAAATGAACGAGTGTTTTTTGGAGTATGGCTCTGTCTTGATTGGGATGGCATTTGATTAATAGGTGAAATTCAGCAGCAATCGGCATTGATTTCAGCGTATTCAACAGAAGGTGGAGGGTCGTTTGCTCATCAAACCCGAATTTGTCGATCCCTCCGGCATTTGTTAACGGGTCAGGTGCAAATAAAATGAGCTGTTTACTGGTTTCGACTCCAAGTGAAGAATATAGCGCTTGGCGTGACCTTGTCGGGCGCCAGGTTTTAAGGAAATGATGATATGGATTCCCGACACATCGAATTCGTAAGGAGCGGACACCTTCTCTGAGTGCCATTCTTTTGGCGGTGCTATCAACGACCCAGGTCTCATTCGGAAATAGATACTTCCCCTTCAAGATAAACCGGGAGGCCATATTTGTCCAGTGATCAATAAATGAATACGTTCGGACAGCATTTTTGTTGCCCCAATGTAGGGCAAGTAACTCCAGTTCTGATGTGTACGAAGTGCCAGTGAATATATACTCTGGATTGAAGGAACTCAAGATGCCAGTCAGCGTTGATTTGGAAGCGTGTTTGACCTGGAGGCCGAAGTCTTCGGTAAAAGAATAAGATCGATCAGATAAGATGATGAATGATGTTACGTTTTGAGACCCCAGAACCTGGTGGGCTAAAGCCAGTATTGCCTTTGCTCCGCCGGGGTCGCTGAAGACAAATACACCGCGTTTGTGAATGAATTCCTTGACATAGATTCTCACTGGATCAATTCCTTTATGTTTTCTGCGACTTTTTGGAAAGCATTAATCACATCCATTAAATCAAGCGTGCTCATACCAGGCCTCATGAATTCATGAGTAATCAGTTCGTTATAATGTAACTGTTCTGCGTTGGGACAAATTCCGGGAGCATAACTTACTTGACCCGTATATCGTGGACAGTTGAAGGAACATGCGGAAATCCGCTGTTGGTAGATCGGTTGGAGGTAAAGCGGTTTCACATAGCCTGCCCCAATTAGGGGTGTATCTTCTCTCATGACCGCTGATGGTAGCTCAGCTTTAAGTGCATCCACATAACGGTTTCTGTGCACACCTGAAAAAAGTGATTGATCGTATTTCAACGGATGTACATAGTAAGCATGTGTGTTGCCTTGTTCCACAAGTGGGGCTGTTAAGCCTTGGATCTGTTCAAAACCGTTTGTTAAATAATCAATGTTTTTTCTTCGTTCGACAAGTAGGCCGGGCAATTTTTTCAATTGTTCAATGCCTATAGCGGCCGCAATTTCAGTCATTCTGTAATTAAAACCTTGCGTATTCAGAAGGTCAAGTGTTCCTTTTGCTTCAACAACCTGCTCTCCATGATTTCTGATGAGGAAGAGTTTTTCAGCGAGCAAATCATCGTTGGTTACGACAACACCTCCTTCGCCTGTGTGTACGTGTTTGTGATAATTCAGACTAAAGACACCGATGTGCCCTATGGTACCTACCAATTTGTCTTTATACATTGCCATGGGCGCCTGAGCGCAGTCTTCAATAACCGTTAGGTTATGTTTGCGGGCAATCTGCATAACTTCGTTCATCTTTGAGGGGTTCCCGAAAATATGCACAACAAGTATAGCTTTGGTTCTTGGAGTGATACAGCGTTCAATGCTCGCTGGATCCAGACCAAAATTGTCTATGTCTATATCTGCGAAAACAGGCACTGCACCATAGATGAGCGGAGCGATAGCTCCGGCCGACATGGTATAGGGTGAAACAATAACTTCATCACCGGGTTGAATGCCACAGGCGCCGATTGCAGCAAATAATCCGGAAGTGTTTGAGTTGACGGATATGGTATGCTTTACCTTAAACAACGTTGACCACTCTTTTTCAAAGGCTTGAACATAGGGGCCGCCGTAAAAATCCTTGTGCCAGGCTCCAAGAAATTGCGATAGGTTTCCACTTTCCAATACAGTCAGTACGGCTCTTTTTTCTTCCTCACCTATCGTATTATACGCGGGAAAAAGTTTTGTTCGAACTGGTGTTCCACCACAGATTGCTAATTTATTCATTCTTTTAAATTATTTCAGAATAAAATTTCTTGCCAAAATACAATTCCAGGATAACTCAGGAGCTTTTCACTGTGGCTCCATCTATAATATCCAACATGTTTCTATTCAAACGAAGACTATTACTAAAGTTGGTGGAAGTGCCAGGATAAAAGCATTCAATTGCTCTCTGAACCACCGGTCGCATATAGTTTTTAATACAACCATCAGCCTGAAATATCGGAATGGAATTATTTTCCTTATAGCGAACCAGTTTGATCGTGTCTCCTGAATTGGTGATGAGGATGCCGTGATCTAGGTAATACAGTTCGATTGTAAAGATGGGATATTCAATGCCGGTCAAACCTATTAAATGAATTCTGAAATTATTCCATTCAGCTGAGAATGAACGCGTCGGATCGTTGGTGAAACGATCAGGCACTGAGCTCGAGTGTGTGATTTTCGTTAACGCCAAACGCTCGTCCAGTAGAAATTCAAGAAGGTCAAAGGCATGAGATGCGTTATTAAGAAAGCCGCCGGTATATTTGACAACGACTTCCTGGAGCGTCATAGAATTTAAATATTCTGAAAATGATTTTTTAAAGCTTATGAACGCCGGCTGAAAACTGCGGATGTAATTAACGAGAACACGAGCGTGTGAGTTAGAAGCATATTGTTCAATTTCATCCAGGTCGGTGACAGAGTACGAAATTGGTTTTTCGCAAATGATCACAGGAGTATTAAGACGAAGAAAGAACTCCAACTGTTCTTTGTGTTGGGCCGTAGGAGAACAAATACTTACCAGATCAAAAATGCCAGGTGGTATCGATTTTAGTTCGGACAAGCAATTGCCCTTATATCTTGTAGCGATTAAACTTGACAGGTCGGACTTTGTATCGTAAAACGAAAGGTTAAAATATTCTGATTCGAATAGAGCCTTTGCATGTGTTTGAATGTCATCGTTTTCGAGGTCGTATTGAGCCCCTATTTTTCCACATCCAATAACGAGTGCTTTTCGTTTCACGGTCTTTTCTTCAGTAAGAGTGAATACTTGACTTCCGCAATTTTCCAGTCCTCCTCAGTATCGATATCCTGTACTTCTGATTCGGGGACTTCTAATGCTAATGTGTGTTCAGTGAAGAGGCTTCTGGTTGTTAAAAATCGGTCTGTTCTGAAAAAATAGAACTGTCCGCAATCATGGTAGGCTGGTGGCAGATCTTGTGAACGGGAATTCAGGTTTTCGGGCCAATTCATTTTTGCCAAACCGTTTTCAATCTTCAGTGATCGAAGAATCGGATAACTAAACCGACATACTGGAATAATTCCATCAGCAGTCGAGTTTTTTAATTGAAAGTAGGCCTCCCGAAGTTTGTCTTTGTTTACGAAGGGGGCTGTTGGGTAGATGCAACAGAAATATTCAAATAATTGATCTGTTTTATGCAATTCGCAGAGAACCTCCTCAAGCACTTCGGCTGTCGTACTCTGGTCATCGGAAGATTTAGCAGAGCGCAGAAATGGGATAAATGCTCCAGACGCTCTGGAGATCATGGCAATTTCTTCGCTATCCGTCGAAACCATAACCAGGTCAAAACAACCTGATTGAAGCGCAGCATCAATAGAATATTGGATGATTGGCTGGCCGAGGAATGAGCGTATGTTTTTTTTTGGTATTCTTTTACTCCCGCCCCTGGCAGTGATTATGGCAACCGCATTTTTTCGTAGAATCATATCTTGTAAATATGCTGTTGGTTCAATAAAAATTCAACAATTTGATAATTTTTTTAGTGATAATTCAGTCGGGATTACTAATTTCATCAAAGTTAGGCGAATCTTCCCTGATTTCCTGAACTCTGGCCTGCATAAATGGGCAGAGAATGAAGCCAACGTTACGGCATCTCAGTCTTCATCATCTCTTACCTCCTTTGGTTTCGGGAATGAGTCAGGCTTTAAAAACGAGACTGTATACGAAATCCTCGATTGAACAAAGGTGGTGAAGCCTTTCTTAAAGAGTGCAATACTTCTCGATTTGGCAGACTCGCCGGGATCAAGATTGCCCATATTAAAGTAAAGGAGTCCCAGTTTTTGAGCATGTAAAATCGAGAAATAAAGAGTATAATGCGAAAGTGGCAGGTCTTCAGCCATCAATTCCCGATCATATACTCCAATTCCGTAATAGGCCGTCTCTGAGCCATGCAAAATATAGGACGCTGCTACCAGCTTGTCCTGGTAATAACCGGTCACTAAATAGGCTTTATTTTGCTGAAGCATTTCAAACTGAGTCATCCAGCTCTCATCAGAGCGGGTTGTACGGCCTGCAACATGGATATGAAAATCCCTGAATTTGATGAATTCGGTTAGTTCGACATCCCTACCTGATATCACTTGCAATTTCAGATTATGAAAGCCCCAATTTATCAGCGATTTATAACTTTTTCTGACATTCGTTTTGATAAGATCAGACTGGATGTGCAGATCAATCATTCCAAAATGTTCTATTCTCGAAGATTTGATTTTATCATAAAAAGAGTTGACAAAATGCCCATTGGAATAAAATGTCAATTCAGTAAAATTATGCGACTGGATCAACCCCTTGATAAAGGCAATGGTTTTTGTGAAAGACATCCAAAGAAGTTCCGGGTTCACCTCCAGATAGAATATCTGGGCCGGGTCATTAAAAAAACGGAAACTTGTTCCGCTGGTAAAAATGTAGCAACAAAGCACGGGTTTTTCATCATAAAATGCGACCACTGAGAAATCTTCATAGTTTCCAGGAAAGACTTGTGCATTATAAGCAAGGGAAAGCGAATGATAGGTATATTCTCGTTGGATCTGATGAAATAAGTCAGAGGATGTGAATTGTCCTTTTTCTAATACAGTTAAATCTCGTAGAAGCTTTACACTGAACATAGACAGAGAGGGTAAGACCAACGATTTGCGTCTCGTAAAATTAGAAAGAAATTCGATTCAGGGCCTGTAAATCAGTCAAATATCGACGATCTGGCTAAGTCCTAGCACAAACGAAACAGCAAGACTACACCCTTTGACTAAGCATCAAGCGATATTTACTAAATCCCGGGAGTGCTAATAATCTTCTGTGGGCTTAGCGCCCCCGATTGAAAAGATCGCGCCAATATTTCACAAAAGCTTGAATTAATCTTTCTAAAATATTGGTTATCTTGGAAGCCTGATCAGAGCATTTCTTCCTAGTTTAGATGAACGATACCTGTGATTAGGAACATTCCGATGTAAATAAATCCATGATTCAACTTTAGTACAGATGATCCAGTCGATTCATATTGAAAATCAATGCATTGGTGCACTCGAACGCCCATTTATCATTGCCGAGATGTCAGGTAATCATAACAAATCACTGGATAGGGCTATGGAAATTGTAAGGGCCGCCGCCTTAGCAGGAGCAAGCGCAATTAAATTGCAAACATATACGGCTGATACAATGACGCTTCCGGAGATATTCAAAATTGAGGATGAAAACTCTCTTTGGCAAGGACGTGAGCTTTATGAACTCTACCAGGAAGCAGCTACCCCTTGGGAATGGCACAAACCTATTTTTGAATATGCCAGATCGTTGGGTTTGGTTGCCTTTTCGAGCCCTTTTGATGCTTCCTCCGTCGATTTTCTGGAAGAGTTAGGAGTAGGGGCTTTTAAAATAGCATCTTTCGAAAATACGGATTTGCCGCTACTTACCAAAATAGCAGCCACCCGAAAACCAGTCATTCTTTCAACCGGAGCATCAACCCTAAGCGAGCTGGACGAAGCCGTGAGTACCTTGCGCACTCATGGGTGTACAGAATTGATTTTGTTGAAATGCACTAGCACATACCCTGCGAGCCCTGAACAATCAAATTTGAAGACGATTCCGCATCTTCAACAATTGTATCAATGTCAGGTTGGTCTATCCGACCATACAATGGGTATTGGTGTGCCGATCGCCGCAATCGCACTGGGGGCAACCGTTATTGAAAAACATTTTACTTTAAATCGTGCCGATGGCGGAGTGGACAGTGCATTCTCCCTTGAGCCTCATGAACTTAAAAGCCTGGTTCAAGAGTCAGAAAGAGCTTTTCTGGCAATGGGGGAGATCCGGTATGGTGTGCAGGTAGCAGAGCAGAAATCCGTCGCTTTTAAGCGATCCGTCTATGTCGTGAAAGATATCAAGGCCGGGGATTTTTTCTCAGACGAGAATATTCGTGTTATCCGGCCCGCAAATGGTCTTGCTCCCAGGTATTATCAAACACTGTTGGGTAAACGGGCCGCTATTGATATCAAAAGAGGTACACCAATGACCTGGGGGTTGATCTAGGCCTTTCAGGCGAAAGCGATATGCCTATAGCTCTTGAACTGCGGAAAACAGAAATGAAAAAAATAATCTTCAGAGCTGATGGTGGGGTCAAAACCGGATTCGGGCATATCTATCGGCTGCTGGCATTAGCAGAAATGTTGCGCGAGGATTTTCTGTGCGTCTTTGTCACCTCTGTTCAGAATGATTTTCTTCAGTCTGAAATTCAAAAGTGTTGTTCATTGCTTATTTTACCTGATTCTGAAAATCCAGTTGATCCAAATGCCGATCTTCCTTTTGATCTTGAACCGTTTCTTACCGGAACAGAAATTGTAGTAATCGACGGATATCATTTCAGATGCGCATATCAAATGGCAGTCAAAAACGCAGGATGCAAATTGGTTTGTGTAGATGATCTCGTAATTCCGGAAATTTGCGCTGATTTAATTATTAACCATTCACCTGGGATCAGACTTGAGGACTACACCGTTTACAAATCCGTCCAACTCTGTTTGGGCCTGGAGTATGCCATCCTCAGAAAGCCATTTTTCAGGCCATTCCTTATCAAACGGGATAAATATCAATCGGCATTCGTCAGCTTCGGAGGGGCCGATCCTTTTGGATTTTGCTATAAACTGGCTAGCATAATACTTAATCTTCAGCTATATAGAAGCGTGCATGTGTTGTGCTCCTCCTCGTTTAGCTCTGATCTGCTTCAGCGGTTAACCGTTCTCGAAGCCAGCTCGAATGACCAGTTGATTTTGCACCTGAACCTTGGCGCCGCTGAAATTGTTGATCTGATGGATGTGTGTACGGATGCTTTTGTTTCGGCAAGCACTGTTTTGCTGGAAGCATATTCGAGGGGGCTTCGCTGTTACACCGGTTATTACGTAGATAATCAAAAAAATAATTATTCAGGGTTTGTTGAAAATAAGCTGGCAATTGGAATGGGGCGGGTGAATGACCTCTCCGATTCTGATTTTAAAGGGCTCTTTCATAAAGATCAATCTGTTCAGCTTTGCCCAGCGCCGCTTGGTTCAGTAGGAAATATAAAAAATGCATTTAAAACATTGTGCTGACTAAAATAAGGTTTACTTTGAATCGTACAAGCCCGTGAACATGATGAATCAAGTCTTAAGAAAAGCTACTTTGGCAGACGCTGGGCAATTATTGGAATGGCGAAATGACGATGGAACACGAAATAATTCGAATTCTACAGGACTGGTTTCTTTGGATGCACATTTGGCGTGGTTAACAAAATCATTGGCTGATACCGGTTGCCGGTTCTACATCATGGAAGTGAATAAGGAAGCGGTGGGAACGATTCGTGACAACCTTGTACAAACGGAAGGTTGCACTAAGCAATACCTATCCTGGACAATTGCTCCAGTCTGCCGGGGTAAGGGCTATGGAACAGAGATGCTCCATATGTTTTTGAAAGAAAATAAAGGATGCTTTTATGCAGAAATCAAACCTTTCAACCAAAGTTCAATTAAGATGGTGGAGCAGAATCAGTTTGTTTTGCTAGGGAAAGCCGGTGAAAATTTAGTTTACACGCGAATTGTCACTTAGAATCGGCCCGATCAGATGCGGAGATTCACTTTGCTTTGATTAATTTCCTTTCTTTATACGACTCGATCAGTCTGAAGCTTGTATCACTTAAAATTGTTTCGAACATGGACTTGCTCTTCGCAACCTCTAATAAAAATAAAGTCATTGAAATGAGAACACTACTTGGCCCGGGTGTGCGACTGCTAAGCTTAGAGGATGTTGGGTGTCAGGAGGAGATCCCTGAAACTTCGGATACGATTGAAGGAAATGCATTGCAGAAAGTTCGATATATCATTCAAAAATATCACATAGATTGCTTTGCTGATGATACAGGAATGGAGGTTGATGTTTTGGATGGCAGGCCCGGTGTTTTTTCGGCCAGGTATGCCGGGGATTCGAGGGATGCGAATAAAAACATGGACAAGGTGCTCGGGGAGTTGAGTACTCAAGAAAACCGGGGTGCGCAATTTAGGACAATCTTGGCGTTAATTCTTGGTGGCAAAGAATTTTCTTTTGAGGGAATTATGCGCGGTACAATTCTATACGAAAAAAGAGGGAACTCGGGGTTTGGATATGACCCCATCTTTCAACCCCAAGGGTTTTCCCGAAGTTTTGCTGAAATGAATCTTACAGAAAAAAACGGTACGAGCCACAGGGCGGCGGCGGCACTCAAAATGGCGGAGTTTCTTAATTCCAGGCTTGGATGACGGTTTCATGGTAAACCCAAAATGAACAGTAGAAACGTAGTGCACTACTGTTCAGTGCGTTTGGATTTTGTGCAGTCCCGATATTCATCGGGATGGGTTATCTCGCTGCTCCTGAGAGCTGGCGGCCCTTTCAGAGCGTTAGCCATCTTCAACTGAAAAATGCGGGATAAACCAACCTGGTTTCGTCGTACCTCAAATCAGATGCCGGATTATATAAATCGCATCTGAAAAGGAATTTGCGCGAAAAAAGACATTGGATAGAGAAAAGAAACAAAATGTCAGTAATATACTGAGGCGTGAATACACGAGCTTGGGGATTTTTTTAGAGATGAATTTGCGTTGTTTTTTTGTTAAAAATTCAAAGCAGATGAAGACACTTTGCAAAAAACCATAAAACACAAAATTCCAACTGGCCCCATGCCACAATCCGATAATACTGAATGTAATTACGGTAGCCAGAATGATTCCCCACTTACCAGCATGTCTGAAGTAGAGAGAGATTGGATTGAAGAGATAATCGTGAACCCAGGATGAAAGTGAAATGTGCCAGCGGCGCCACAATTCGGAGATCGATGTTGCTGCAAGAGGCCTGTCAAAATTTTGCATCAGCGTAAACCCCATCACCCTGGCTGCTCCAATGGCAATATCTGAATACCCCGAAAAATCGCAATAAACCTGCAAAGTAAACCCTGCCGAAGCCACGAGGAAGGGTAATCCGTGATATGCATGAACATCACCAAAGATCGGGGTGATGAGTAATGAAATCCTGTCGGCTATGATGCATTTTTTAATGAATCCCCAAAGCATCTGTAGCAGCCCATCGCGGGCATTCTCATAGTTGAATGTATGAGTTTCATAAAATTGGTGGATAATATGTTGTGGTCGTTCAATCGGACCCGCTACAAGCTGAGGATAAAACATGACGTACAATGCATATATTCCTAGGTTTTTTTCTGCCCGCTGGTTTCCACGATACACTTCGATGGTATAACTCATTGCCTGGAAAGTATGAAATGACAGCCCGATAGGCAGGAGGATATTTAAGTAGGGTATCGGGTTTTTGTGCCCTGTAAGGCTGATGAGCCCCGATAAATTGCCGTTTAAAAAGTTATAGTACTTGAATACTGCCAATACCAATACGTTGGCAACGATACTCATGATCAGGAACCTCTTCTTTTGGGATATTGTTCCCGCTTTCTGTATGAGTATTCCCGCCCAGTAATCGATAATAATGGTAAAGAACAAAATCAGGATATAAATAACCTTGAAATAGATATAGAAAATGCAGCTGGCGAAAAGGAGCAGGCCCCACCTGTATTTATGGGGAAACAGAAAATATAGGAGAGTGACAAGAGGGAAAAAAAGGAAAAATTCCAGAGAATTAAATAACATCAGAGGCCGCGTTAATGATAAAATTCGAACCGTTTATTTGCTGGCTGCAACGTGTTAGAAAACGGACACTTTCAGCCACCTCGTCAGGTTTCAGAAGCTGCTTCAGCGGATGTTGATCACGCATCGTTTCCACAATGCGCTCATCTGTTTCAGAATTCATATTCGTCTCCATAAAAGCCGGAGAAACCACGTTCGATGTAATATGAAAGGCCGCATTTTCGATAGCCCATGATTTGTGAAGCGATAATAAATAGTTCTTTTGTGCCACATACTCACTCCATCCAATCGGCGGTTTGTTAATGATGGCAGAAGAGAGAATGGTAATAATTTTACCAAATCGTTCTTTCCGAAAAAGCAGAAGCGCTTTTTGAGTGATCTTAATGACAGGAATAACATTCAGTCTAAAGCTATTCAGTATAGCTTCAGGAGACATTTTGTGAAAGTGTTTTTTTTCAAACCCCGCAAACGCATTATTGATCAGAATGGTTGGTTTTATTTCTTCCATTTTTACCAGCAGCGATTCAAGGGACGATTCAGATTCGAAATCACAGTGAATGCCTACAACATTCGGGAATTTTACGCTGAGTTCTGCCGCGCCCAAATGCGACTTGTTATAAGTAAAAAAGATCCGGTCCTGCTCCTCTGCTGCCAGGGCACGCGTTATTGATTCTCCAAGTCCCGAAGCGCCTCCTGTTATCAGTATATTCATGTAGGTTTGAATGTTTACAATTCGCTGAAACGAATGCCTTCATCCTCTCAGCTTGCCCCGGTTTCCATTTCTGTCGGCCGGCGGTCTGAAAAGATTGCAATTTTCAGAGAAGCCCTATGCTTATCCGGCCTTTCGCAATCCTTTGACCGGTTTGGTTTTCGAATAAGTACTTAAATTCAATCACACGGACCGACTCATGCACGTGGTCAATGATGGCCGTAAATCTCAACTCATCTCCCAGATAAAATGGATTTAGGTAATTAATTTCCTGCGAATGTATAATCACTTCCTTGTCTGGAAGTTTTTCTCCAACAAAGTAAGAGAGAAATCCGCATAAAATATTGCCATACATTACTTCTGAGCGGAACCCTTTGTTTCTTGCAAAGTCAGCATTTGTATGGAGCGGATTGCAATCCCGGAAGGTTGATTTAAACCCCAGGTATACTTCTTCGTTGACCTTAAATAGTAAAATTATTTTTTCGCCTTCTTTCAAGAGGTTAGCCAAGCTTTTGTTCAATGAGATGAATCATGTCGCCAACCTGATTGAAGTTCCTGATCTCCTGAGAGGTGAACTTCAATTTGAAATGTTTTTCAATTGCAACTATCAACTGTATATGCGTCAATGAATCCCACTCTTCAATGTCCTTGGCCGATGTGTCAAGCTTTATCTGGAGTGCCTCATTGTCCATGACATCAATAAAAATTTCACTCGTTTCGCGTAGTACCTGATCTGTAGACATAAAGTTTTTCGTTTCTTCAGTTGGTGATTCCAAAGGTAATGATTATCGTGTACTTAGCCATATTGGGTCCTGATACCCATTCGTTTATCCCAGAGAGCGGCTTACCTGCTCCGAATCCTACCGGAGAATGGTAGATCCCCAATGGTACCTGCACATTTTTTCGCTCTTTCGGTATCTATTGATTACGCAAAAGATATGTGAAATGCTCATTGATAAGAATCTCCTACTCCAGCAATTGTCCCATAGCCCCTTGTTTACCTGGTTTTGTATTCTGTTAGTCAATGAAGGTTAATTGGGGACATTCGTCTCGGTTATATGCTCAATAAATGTTGGACGTGCCTGGTACGAATTAGCATCCATCAGCCAGTGCCCTTCGAGTGCATTGAAGCCTAGGTTTTCATAATGATTTTTCACGAGTGCATTTTTTAAGGTTGGCAAATATTCGCCTTTCAGGCACTTAAACCCATTCTTGCAGGCCAGTTCAACAATTGTATTGAGCATGAAATTTTCCATGCCTCTTTTTAGAACCCGGCAACTCATCAGCCAGGTTTCAATGAAAAGCGTTTCAGTGTCTTGTTTTTCTAAAATGGCAAGGGCGATCAATCCGTTGTCACCATATTTGTCTGCCAGGGAAAATGCAAGGGTGTAATATTCGCCTGACTCAGACAAGGTTTTGATCATATCCTCCGTATAGCGGGTTGTTCGGAGGTTGAATTGATTCGATCGTTGTGAAAGTTGTGTAACCCGGGGGCAATTGAAGCGTGTGAAAGGTTGTACGAGGGCATTCATCTTTAAGCTCTGTAGAAAATCGTTTTCATCCGAAAACGTTTTTTGTAATTCGGCCCTCCTGGCCTCTGTCTGATATTGTTTGGTGCGGGTGGTGTCTTCCTCTGTAAATGATGCTGTTTCGAACAGGTTCAGTACCTGGAGGCACTGAAGGTATTCTGCCGGGTCTTCAGGTAATTCGGGAACGGTTATTTCAGGGAGGTGGGTACGAACCATATCACGTTCGAATGGATTATCATCAAGAAAGACCATCGAATCAAAACCAATATTTAGGATTGATTGGATGTGCCGGATGTTATCGACTTTCGTTTCCCAGTTCGCGATAAAGACAGCAATGTCTGTTAAGCGAAGCACCATATCCGGATGATTTTCAAAAGGCGCTTTCGCGATTGCCTCTGTATTTTTACTACAAACGGCCAGAATGATTCCCCTGTTTTTGAGCTGTTTGAGCCAATGCTGGAATTCGGTGAATGCCTTGCCCCCCCCTAAATCTCCAATCTGAATAGATTCAACGCCATCGTCTCCAATGGTTCCGCCCCATAAGGTATTGTCGAGGTCAAGAATCACGCATTTGATAAAGGTACCCTGGATACTTTGAATAATTTTTGCTGTATTTCTGGCTATGATTGGAAGAAAATCAATACTGAAAAGAATATCTGTGTTTATATAAACCTTCTCATCGTGTACAAAGGAATAGCCAAACTGATTGTGAAGAGCCGACAAATCATTGATATAGAGTTGTGGGTTCGTAATTGCAAGGTTCATCAAGCCCAGGTTTATGCTTCTGAGCTGATAGATGAATGAGCCCGCTAATTTGTTCGCAAAATTGCCATAGATATTGTCTGTTACTTCAGGAAAATTAAAATAAATAACCCTTGATTTTGAGCTAGCATGGAGGTGATCAGTCAGTTGTACAATGGCACGGAGTTGATCTGTTGAAAAGCTGGTTTTCTCCGAGTATGATAGTTCATAAAATTTTTTCCTGAGTTTTTGGGTGGATTGAAAGACGATGGTGTAATCGGGGTGGAAGGCGTATAAATCGGAATGGGGATCAAGTATCTGAAGCTGGATTTGGTTATAGTCGGATTCAAATATCAGAAAATTGATGCCCAAGTTATAACCTGCCCCGCGAAATGCTTGTACAAACAACTGGCTTGCAGAGTCAGCCAGAACAGCAATTCTTAAAACTGGTAAACCAGCAAAGTCCTTTTTTAGATTTTTCTTGAGCGCCGAAAATGAGTCCACGATAGGTTTAGATTGTCAGTAAATATAACAAATTTGCAAAACAGTTTGAGTCTGAGGCAAAGCGGATCTTTCATCTTTGCAAAGAGTTTCAGGCTCTTACCAACGGGATGGTAGACAAACGAAAGACCTGTTGATGGATTCAAAGCGGCTTTCGGGGGCAGGCAAACCAAAGAGGAAGGATAGACTAGAATTACGCATGCTTAGTCCGATAATTCCAAATCAGTGAAAGGCATTTTTGGATTGATATGGAAGCTAAAATGGTCAGGAGAGCATAGGCCGGGTTAAAAAACCGGATGTCGATGAACAAAAGGATAAAGGGGAAAACGCAAATTAACACGAGGGTTGCTGAAAGGATGAACATATTTTCCGGATTCCTTGCTCTCCAGGCCAGAAACCCTCCTGCTAGACCAAATAAAAGGACAATCCAGTAGAGGATTGACTGGCTGATCTTGAAAAAGATCCCGAAGTAATCAGCTTTCATAGAATCCAGCTTTTTAAACGGAAGATAAATAGACCCGCTGTTGACCAGGAATTCTTTTAGTAGCACGATCCTGTTCAGTACAAAATAGTAAAAGGGTTTTTCCTGTTTATAATTTATCGTGTAGGCATCAAATCGTGCGTTCAGGATGCGGGCTGCATTGTTTTGGGAAAGTGTATGATGATGGGTATTGTGGTCAATAATCTCTGTCTGTATAAGCAGAAAATCTCTTCGCATCGATCGAACAGAGTCAAGGTTAAAGGTTGATGTGAAAATACGGGATGGGGGAAGCCAGTCCTTGCCTGCGAATGGAGTATTACACATCCACGCCGCCAGGGTATTCGGGCGATAAAAGATCATATCTCCTCCCACCGTTTTGATCCAGTTGTACATATGATATTCCAGGTCTTCGGCCGGTTCTCCGGTGCCTTCCACCCACCGGTTGTATTGAAATGGAATGATCATCTTCAGATCCCGGTAGTTGCGGGGTATCCACCAAAGCTCAAACCCTATAAGCCAAATCAAAAAGAGTGAGAGGGGGATACGCATTTTTTTGAACCGGTCAAGTATTGACCGGATACGGATTGACATTCTTTTGCCGTTGTCCCAGAGAAAATACAGGAGAAAAAAAGGCAGAATCGTAATCGCGATCACGCGTAACAGGATCGTCCAGGTAAGAAGAAGTCCCGAAATGGCGATGAAGGAGTTGCGCCCGGTCTGTTTGTATCTCATTGCGAAATAGATAGAAAAGATCAGGATGCTTACACCGAGGCTCTCTGGACCAACATAGCGGTCAAGCACACAGACGTAGGTGGAAATGGAATAAAGAATAAAGGTGATGTAAAAAACAGAAACCTTGTTGGTAAGCATCTGCGAGACCAGGGCCAGATAGTAAATGCTTATCCCTCCCAGGAGCACTTGTGCGAGGACCAACAAGCCTTTTGCGACAAAAGGGGAACAAAACAAACGGAACAGGAAATAGGGGGCAGCGTAGCCGGGCATCCGTGTTACCCGGGTCCACTTATCATCAGGGTTTGATTGGTAATCACCTCCGTTGATCATGGATTCAGCAGGGCCCAGGAAAGTACTGGTTTCGATCGTATTCAGATACGGAACGGAGTTTCCATCTGCCCCTGTCCTTGGATAGTTCACATTACCCAGGTGAAGGATATAGGCGTAGAGAATAGTCTTCGAGAGGATCCCTAGTATGATCCAGGTGAACGATCTCTCCGGGCTGAACAAGCTAGCGTTCTTGTTTTTCATTCGAGTAATTCCAGTTCGATAAATCCTTGCCTAATAAACGAGAAAGTTCTTCATTATAGGGTTTAAAAAACTCCGAGAGGATCATTCTGCTCCCAGTACTCATGGGTTGGTGAAATTCTTTTGATTTGTTCAGGCCTCTTACAGCATTACCATATTTATGGGCCTGGTGGATGGTTGTAAATGGCAAAAGTAATTTTCTCAGTATGCTCTTGTTGCTCAGGGCTTTTGCAACCATTTTTGCATAGGTTACTGAACGTTGTTTTTGTGTGACGTTGTGTTTTATCTTGGTATTAGGCATAAAATCGGATCTCACACCTATTTTCTGAAAGATTGTTTTGCAAATCTGAGGGGCATTGTCCTTCAAATCTTCGTAGAAAATAACCTGTACCTGTTCCTTCGGGAAGATTGAATAAAGTATCCGCAGGTGTTGGATGTAAATACCATAATCAATAAAAAATTGATATTCCCAGCTTGATTTGTGACTGAGCAACCTGGGGATTTCATCGAACCCAAAGCTTCCGGATCCAGCATTCTTTTCCATCAGATAAGATGAATAGGCTCTGTCAACCGGGTTTCTCAGAATTATGACGATTTCACATTTGGGATTGTGAGCATACAGCCTTTTGAGGGCTTCCTCATCACTATATAAACTGGCGCTTTTAGCGAGTATGATATCTGAGTCTGAAATTGATTCGGTCTGATAGTATTTCTTAACGGCACTCTCATATCCCTTTTTGTACTCATTTGGGGTGAGGAAATAAGCGAATTCCTTTTGCGCATGCCTGACAATATTGGGATGTTCTCCCAGGTACATCAGTAACGAGGTTGTCCCAGCTTTTTGTGCCCCCACAATCATTAAATCAATAGGTCTCATCACTTGTCAAGCTTAGGGTTCGGAAATTTAGCAGATATTTCGGTGAATTAGGCAAAATTATGCAATTATATGAATCCTGTAAACCGGAATTCAGTCTCACTGGATTCTGATCCTTTTAGCTATCAGGAATCCTTAATTAATTTTCATTTAATTATAGACATCAAGTACACTTGATGAAAGATCAGGCAGTTGAAAAGCTCGTTTTGTTTTGAGATTTTCCAGTTCCCTAACGCTTTTTAACTCCATCTTGATTAGTGCTTCCGATGTTTAGTTTTTTTCTCACCTGGTTGCCTATAATAATTGAGTAGTAGGCAGCTCCACTGGTGTTCAAATGTTCGGTGTTTCGAAAGAATTCTCTGTGCTCGCAAAGCCGGAGGGTGTCTTCGCGAACGAAATCCAATTGACGGGTGGAAGCAATGTGGGTGATCTTTTTGAAAATTTCCTTGGAGTCCAGAACATGACGTTGATAATTTTTGTTGTACTCAGGTGCCGATGTTAGGAGGAGTTTGATGTTTTTCGAATTACACAGGTCTATGATATGTTCCAATAGTTGTACTCCTTCTTCATCGACAGGCTGACTCATAAAACGGGTGATGGTATCGGCATTAGACATTTCCAAAAGGGTGTTAGTAGAATACCCCTTATATTGAAACTCATGACCGAGTTTTTGTTGATTTTCGAGCAGACCTTTTAAAGCATCGGCTAATATTGGATACTCATCGTCCGTAAAATGCAGGAAGGGCAGCAGGCGAAATCTCCAGGGTATGGGTGCCGCTTTCTCGAGGGTTTTCTCTAGTATGGTGTTGGAAAGATAGGGTCGGTAAGGCATCGATGTCTTTATTTTCTGGCCCAGGTTGAATGAGCCCAGATCGAGTGTCAGCACGATATACTCGGGCGCAGGATGGACGAGGAGGTAGGCATTGAGGATCATGTTTACCTCAAACAGATTTGCTCCGTCTATTCCGCTGTTGATCGAATGCAAACCGGTAACACGGTCAAAAATGGCCGGATTAATAAAATAGTGAATACTCGAGGAGCCCAGGAGCAGACAGTTGTAGGCGGTTGGACGTACAAACAGCTCATCCATTTTTTCGTGCTCGCATTTCCCGGCTTCACGCGAGGCAATCAGAAAGGCGAGCTGACAAATAATGCATGCAAGGAGGAGCGAAAGAATAATCCGGTAGAACGGTTTCATAGCAAAGAAATCAGGTAGTGCCGCAATAAAAAATAAGCAAAGAATTATAGTTTGGAATAGATGAACATCGAGCTTGCACTCGTTCCAAAGATAAGAATCAGTGAAAGAATGATCGAACAAAAGGCTATATCAGCATATGCATTGTCCCATCGTGCTCCAATTTCCCCTTTTATAAGCATGTGTATGATGATGAGCAGGGCAATAAAGAGGATGGAAAGGATAAAATTGGTGTACCCAAAGCTGGGTAACAGAAAGGCTGAAAAAGAGAGCGGGGTTTTCCAAAAGTGTCCGAGCTCACGGATCACGTATATTGAATCGGAGATTGATTGAGCCCTGAAGAATATCCAGCTGAAAGTGATCAGGATAAAGACTGTTATCATGGATGGCACAGATACCCATCCGGATTTAAGACCGAGTGAAAGTTTCAATCTGAAATTTCGGGTTAAATATTCATACACCAGAATACTGCCGTGAAGCAATCCATAGGCCAGAAATGTCCATTGCGCACCATGCCACAGTCCACTGAGAAGAAATGTCGTGAGCAATGCAATCACAACCGACCAATCCCTGAGTGATGACATGCTTGCAAAGATTGGCTTGAACAGATAATCATTATACCAGACGGTGAGTGTGATGTGCCAGCGTCGCCAGAATTCGGCCATCGATTTGCTCCGAAAAGGTTTGTTGAAGTTTGGGGAGAGCCTGAAGCCCAGGATCCGTGCTGACCCGATGGCGATGTCTGTGTAACCCGAAAAATCGCAATAAAGCTGGACGGAGAAGAAAAGCACGGCAAGCGAGAGGGTGTAGGCATGGAAATCATGCGGGTGCTGATAAACAGTATTCACATAGAGGGCGAGTCGGTCGGCAATGACCACTTTTTTGAAGAAACCCCAGAGCATCAGCCTTAGCCCGGTGAGGAGGTTTTCGGTGTTAAACAGGTGATTCTCTTTGAATTGAGGTATCAGTGCATAAGGTTTTTCGATCGGGCCATTGATCAGTTGTGGAAAAAAGAGAGCAGATGATGCATAGACGATGAAATTTCTTTCAGCACTCATTTTTCCACGGTATATCTCAATAAGATAGCTGATGGAACGCAAGGTATGGAAGGATAAGGCAAGAGGTAAAATTAAATGCAGGTACGGAAGGTGGCTGGTGGTCAGACCGAACGAGGACAAGGCTTCATTGATTGATTCGGAAAAAAAGTTGAAATACTTAAAAAAGAACAATACACACAAGTGGATGCTGATCGAAGCGAGATAGATTGATTTCTTCTTAGGCTGGGCTGTGCGTTCGATCAGGATTCCAGCCCCGTAATCAAGGAGAACCAAGGCGAGAAGCAGGAGAATATAAGTGGGTATAAAAGCCATGTAGAAGATACAGCTTGCCAACAATAAATGCAGGGCCCGGTATTGATGGGGCATTAAAAAATACAACAGGGCAACGAGTGGAAAAAAAAGTAAAAATTCGAACGAATTGAAGATCATGTGCTGAATAAGGTTGGGGAATATCCCTGTGTCTTCATAGATTCAATCCGACTCAACCCGTTTTCAGACCCCCAAAGTGAAGTTGAAGCCGATGAGTCGCTCTTTTTCGCTGATAAATACTGGATTTTAAGCAAATGAACCACTTATTTCTGCATTTGCCAAGATATCTGGTCTATTTTTATACCGAATTATGCATTAAAAGTAGTCAGTCGCCTTAAAAGGCCAGCAAGCACAACGAACCCGCGGGATAACCCATCCCGATGACTATCCGTACCGCGCAAATCCTAACACACTGTGCATTAGCGCACAAGCCATCTAATGCATAATCTGGGTTTAGGCGATGTTCCTGTTCACGTTCATAAGTCGGTTAATTAGTTGCCTTCCCACCCCTTCCCAAACGATCCCTATTCAGTAATTTTGAGAAACATTCGTCTATTCATTGCCATGAAACTCAAAATCGGAATCATCTTCGGGGGCCAGTCCAGGGAGCGCGAAATATCATTTGCCGGGGGACGGACCGTTTATGATAACCTGAATAAAGCGCTCTTCGAAGCGGTCCCGTTGTTTGTCGACAGCTTTGGAAATTTTCTCCTTCTCAACTGGGAATATATTTACAAAGGCAGCATCCGCGATTTTTATCCTCCTGCTGAAACCCTCCCCCCAGACAATGATGATTTTCAGCTCTATGCCGAAAGTCTGGGTCCTGCTTCGGCCGAGCAACAACATCGTCTGGCTGCCCGGCTCGGGAAACGAATACCGGTTTCAGAGCTCAGCAAGCACATCGATTTTGCATTCCTGTGCCTCCATGGGGCCTTTGGGGAAGACGGTCGTATCCAGGGTCTGTTTGAATATTTTCATATCCCGTATTCGGGTTCAGGGATCCTTCCATCAGCCATTGGCATGGATAAAGCCGTGCAAAAACGTTTGATGACAGGGGCCGGCTTTAATAGTCCCCCTTTTCTTTCTTTTCACCGCAGGGAGTGGGATGCCGGCCATGAACAACATTTTTTTGAGAGGGCGTCAGCTCAGATCGGTTTCCCGTTGGTGGTGAAAGCAGCTCATCAGGGATCCTCCATCGGCATCAGCATCCTTCCTGATTCAGACTTCCAGGCTTTTTGTGGAGCGGTTGACCGAAGCTTTTTTATCCGACGTATTCAACCGGCTGAATGGAATCGACTCAACCACGACCAGAAAACAGATTTCATCCGGGTGCTTTGCGATATCCGCGAAGGAATAGGCATCCCCGTTAAAGCCGGGGCCCGGGTGTTTTATCTCCCGGCCGATTTGCTGACCTTTGTGAATGGATATTTCAGTAATCCCGAAACATCCGGACAGATTCTTACACTCGAATCGTTGGATGGTGAAAGCCAGGTGCTACTCGAAGGCTTTATCAGCGGACGTGAATTTTCATGCATCGTCCTGCAGGATGAGGCGGGCAGGCCCATTGCATTGCCCCCTACCGAGATCAGGAAAGGAAAGGAATTGTTCGATTATCGTTCAAAATACCTGCCAGGTCTGAGCCGGAAGATTACCCCGATCGATTTGCCGGATACACAAATACAAGAAATCCGCGAACAATGCGAAACGCTTTTCGCCGCCCTTGAATTCGACGTTTATGCCCGTATCGACGGGTTTATCACAGCCGAAGGAAAGGTGTTTTTAAACGACCCGAACACCACCTCGGGCATGATGCCCTCCAGTTTCTTTTTTCACCAGGCTGCCGAAATCGGGTTGAACCCCTCGCAGTTCATCACCTACATTATCCGTACTTCGCTAAACTCCCGGATTCAGGCTTCGATGAACAGCGGAAGGTATGACGAGCTTCTTAAAAATCTGGAGGATGCCCTTTTAAAAGAAAAGACAGCGGGGGCCAGTAAGACCCGTATTGCTGTCTTGTTCGGAGGCTATTCATCCGAAAGACATATTTCAGTCGAGAGCGGCAGAAATGTCTATGAAAAACTTTCCTCTTCTGATAAATACGCCCCAATTCCCGTATTCCTTACCGGTAACGACAAAGAACATATCCTCTATGAGGTTCCTGTAAACTTGCTTCTGAAAGACAACGCCGATGATATTCGGGAAAAGGCCGAACATTACCTCGTTCATCCGGTAGTCAAAGAGATCATCCGGCGTTGCTCCTTCATCACCGAAAAATACGCTCCCTCCTCGCGATTGCTGGAACCCCGCAGAATCACATACGATGAACTAGGAACCTTGGCTGATGGTGTTTTTATTGCCCTGCATGGACGCCCGGGAGAGGATGGGGCCGTCCAGGAAAAACTGGAACAGATTGGCCTGGCCTATAATGGCTCTGATAAAGGAAGTTCAGAAATCACAATCGATAAATACCGCACCAACGAGATCCTGCTCAAGCACGGTCTGCTCGTTGCCGAGCACCTGTTGGTTACCAGGGCCGACTGGGATCAGCATGCTGATAGCGTAAAGAAACATATCCTGGAAAAGATCGGCCTTCCCTTTATTGCCAAACCTGTTGATGACGGTTGTAGCTCTGCCGTTAAAAAAATCAAGACTTTTGAAGAGCTGGATGCATTTGCCGCGTTGATTTTTCGGCTTTCTCCAAACCTCGATCCGGTTTCATCCGATGTATTGCATATCAAACCCAAGGAAGAATTTCCCATAAAACCTCTCTTCCTGGTCGAAGAACTGATTTCAAAACGCGATGCATTGCACTTTTTGGAAATAACCGGTGGAATGCTCACCCGGATGAACGACGAGGGTGAACTGGTTTACGAAGTGTTCGAAGCCAGTGAGGCCCTGAGCGAGGGTGAAGTCTTATCGCTCGAGGAGAAATTTCTGGCCGGGCAGGGCCAGAACATTACACCTGCCAGGTATTCAACGGATAAGACGATTCAGCAAAAGATCTCTGCCCATGTCAAATCCGAGTTGGGCAAGGCCGCCAGGTTCCTGGGGGTGACGGGTTATTGCCGCATTGATGCGTTTGTAAGAATTTACGAAAAAGGCAGGGCCGAAGTGATCTTCATTGAAGTCAATTCCCTGCCGGGGATGACACCCGCCACCTGCATCTTCCATCAAGCAGCCATTGATCAGCTCAAACCCTACGAGTTTATTGATAAAATCCTTGATTTTGGGTTTAGAAAGAATTCACTTCACGCTTAATATTCGAAATCTTTCGTTCAGCTGAAAGGAATGGCCTTCTTCTTCGTCCCAAAGTTGTCAGTATAGCCGTTGGCATTCCTGTTGGGTTAGAGGGCGTTGATGAATCGGCTGTTTCTGCTCATTCTTCTACTGTCAAAACGTTCCCTCCCAAAGATCTCTGTTTAAGCTTACCCACTGCTTGCCCGGGATTCCGGATGCCGTTGCTTAAGATCCCTGCCTGTTCCCCAGGGTTTTCGACATGTTCCCCAGAGTTCCCGACATGTTCCCCAAGCTTCCCGGCATGTTCCCCAAGCTTCCCTACATGTTTACTAAGCTTCCCGACATGTTTGCTAAGGTTCCCGACATGTTTACTAAGCTTCCCGACATGTTCCCCAAGCTTCCCGACATGTTTGCTAAGCTTCCCGACACGTTTACTAAGCTTCCCGACACGTTTACTAAACTTCCCGACATGTTCCCCAAGCTTCCCGACATGTTTACTAAGCTTCCCGACACATTTACTAAGCTTCCCGACATGTTTGCTAAGCTTCCCGACATGTTTACTAAGCTTCCCGACACGTTTACTAAGCTTCCCGACATGTTCCCCAAGCTTCCCGACATGTTTGCTAAGCTTCCCGACATGTTTCCCAAGCTTCCCGACACGTTTACTAAGCTTCCCGACATGTTCCCCGAGGTTCCCGATATGTTCCCCAAGGTTCCCGACATGTTCCCTGAGGTTATCGACACGTTCCCCAAGGTTCCCGACATGTTCCCCAAGCTTCCCGACATGTTCCCCAAGGTTCCCGACATGTTTACTAAGCTTCCCGACATGTTCCCCAAGCCTTGGCTACCCGAAGCCTTTGATTGGATTATTCAAACAGACCCGATAGATCCTGACTGAAGTTTAGTAAATTTGAATCCGTATATGAAAAACGTGTTCGCCTTCCTGAAGAGTCGTATGTTTTTGAGACACCTGGGTGTTGCATTACTTGCATTGATTGCGGTGTTCTGGCTTGTTTTCGAAGGTCTTGACATCTATACCCGGCATGGCAAAACAGTAACCGTTCCAAGCTTTAATAACCTTAAAGTCAGAGATTTGACCAGCTTTATCCATGGCAAACAACTAAAATATCTGGTAATCGATTCAATTTTTGATACTAAAAGAGACAAAGGCATCGTTATCAAACAGGAACCCGAGGCCGGATCGAAGGTAAAACCCGAACGGACCATCTATTTATACGTAACTTCGGTGATGCCTCCGCGTATAGCCATGCCGAGGCTGGAAGACAGATCGCTTCGTCAGGCCGTTGCTCTGCTCGAAACATACGGTTTGAAACTTGCCAAACCGGTGAAACGAAAACCCGATGTCTGTAACGGATGCGTGCTGAGCCAGGAATACAAAGGCAAACGCATTGCCGAAGGGGCTATGATCGAGCGTGGTTCTGAAATTGTCCTCACCATCGGCGAAGGGCGCGAAGGAGGAGGCAGTGTCGGGATCCCGAATCTGATCGGTCTTACACGCCGGCAAGCGGTTCAAAGGCTGAATGAAAACAATTTATCTGAAGGAGCCATGATTTTTGATAAAAAGACCAAGGAAAAACAGGATACCGCTGCTGCTGTTGTTTACAGACAGAACCCCGCAGCAGGCGAGGATCATCTGATCAGCCCGGGCAGCAGTATTGATTGTTACCTCACAACTGATAAAACCAGGTTGCACACAACATCTGATACAACCAATCAACATCCGTGATGAAAAGCTTACTTTTTCTTTCCATCGGTATGTGTTTTTTCTTTTCCGGGGCCTGGGCTCAGGAAAAACTTGTTCCACTCCGGGCAAATGGGGCCCTCACCGCGAAAGATATTGAATTCAAAACACGGCATCTGAACCGCAATGCCGATAGCATCCCCTATGGCAACCAGTATAATGTTATAAATCTTCCGTTTAAGGATGATTTTAAAAAAGAAGGACCGTATCCCGATTCTTCGCTTTGGATCAATAACTACGCGTTTGTAAACCGCACCTACCCCGTAGCCCCGATCAACTACGGCGTTGCTACCCTCGATGGGCTTAACAAACATGGGTATCCCTATAACTTTTCGGCCCCGGCAAACAGCGCCCAGGCATGTGATACACTTACTTCCAAGCGCATTAACATGCTTAATATCTTTCCGAATGCTCCTGGAAACAATGTTTATCTCAGTTTTTTCTATCAGGCCCAGGGCAGGGGAGATGACCCACAGACCCAGGACACCTTGCTGCTGGAATTCCGCTCGTCGACCGACAGTGCATTGCTAATTAACTGGACCGAAGTCTGGGCCATACAAGGCTATGCGCCTACTGCCACCGATTCAGATTTTCATCAGGTCATGATCGAGCTTGATACGTTGTTGGGAGCGAAATATTTAAACAAACCCTGGTTCCAGTTTCGTTTCCGCAATTATGCAAACCCTACCGGCGACCTGGATCACTGGAATATTGATTGTGTTCACCTCGATCAACACCGTAGCGCTGCCGATACCGTCATTCACGAAGTAGCTTTTGTATACGACCCTCTTTCTTTCCTGGCTAATTACCAGGCCATGCCCTGGAGACAGTATCAGGGAATGACTGACATGGCCCAGACGGGGCATGTTTACCTGCGCAACAATGAGCTAACCTCCAAGCCCGTTACTTATCAATACATGGGCAGTCATTATGGTCTGCCTTTCTCTTCTCCATACCTTACCGGAAACGATCCGGTTGGTTTGCCTCCTTATCTGGGCCATGGGTATGATGCCGAAGCGCCTGTAGCAACCCCCCCTGTTGCGCTCAATAATTTTAGTTTCGGGAATGCGCTTACCGATACCACCGTGTTTGAGATCCTGCATGTGAACAAACTCTATAATGATACCCTGGTCGTAAAACAGAATTTTTTCAATTACTATGCCCACGATGACGGATCGGCCGAACTGGGTTATGGACTGGAAGGTGTTGGTACAGGGGCGGGGGGCCAGCTGGCCGTTCACTTTAAAACAAATATATCGGATACACTCCGGGCCGTTCAGTTCTACTGGAACCCAGTCTTGATCGATGCGTCCACGCTTGGGTTCAAGCTTTGCATCTGGGGTCCCGGCGGAGGTCAGCCAGGTGTAATGATCTACCAGAGCGACAGTATGTTTTCACCCCAATATTTGCCTGGATACAATCACTTCCGTACGTATTACCTCGATCAGCCCATGATCATTTCGGGCGATTTTTATGTAGGATGGAAACAGTTCAGCGAGTTGAATATGAGCGTAGGCTTTGATCAGAATACCAATTCGGTGAGCGAGAATTTCTTTAAGATAGACAGCACAAACTTTTCGACCTGGCAGGGAAGCATCTTCCCTGGTTCGTTGATGATACGCCCCCTGTTTGGTGATACAATCCGCATGAATGGTATTCAGGAGCTTACCCAACTGCAAGGCGTAAACATATATCCAAACCCGGCCCAGGATCGTATTACGGTTTCTATTCTGTCGACAGCCGGTTTGAGTGATCTTTACACCCTGGAAATACTGGATCTGAGCGGGCAACTCATCACCCGGTATCCTGTTACGCCCGGCAGTGTCGAGGATGTGTCCTTTCTGAACAATGGTTTTTACCTGGTGAGGATCACAGCTAAGAACAAAGCGTCCTGTGTCAGGAAACTGCTGATAGCACGCTGAGCCAAACACAAATACTGTTTTCTCGTCCCTTAGGCGTACCTTTGCCCCTACGCCATGACCACAGAACCCATAGACCCTATAGATTCCGCCGATCTGCCCGACGAAGAGCAGGAACTCTTTGAACATCACCGGATACAGGCTGATAAAGGGCAGGGATTGCTCCGCATCGACAAATTCCTCATGACGAGGCTTGAACATGCTACCCGCAACCGTATCCAGCATGCGGCCGAGGCAGGCAACATTCATGTGAATGGCAAGCCTGTAAAATCAAGTTATAAGGTAAAGCCAGGCGACCTGATCCAGATCCTGTTGCCACATCCTCCCCGTGAGATAGAACTCATCCCTCAGGACCTTCCGATCAATATTGTATTTGAAGATGATGATCTCATCATCGTCAATAAAGACCCCGGAATGGTTGTCCACCCCGGTTATGGCAATTACAGCGGTACGTTGGTGAATGCGCTGGTTTTCCATTTTCAAAACCTTCCGCAAAAAAATACCGGGATTGGCGATGGAAGAGACGAAGCCATGCGCCCGGGTCTGGTGCACCGAATCGACAAAAATACCTCGGGCATCATTGTCATCGCAAAAAACGAACGCGCACTGACCAGGCTCAGCAAGAAATTCTTCGACCGCGATATAGACCGCCTCTATACCGCCCTGGTCTGGGGCGATTTCCCGGAAGACAGCGGCACCATTACCGGCAATCTTGGCCGTAGTTTTCAGGACCGCAAGATCATGACCGTTTTCCCGAATGCCGATCATGGTAAACATGCCGTGACGCATTGGCGTGTGCTGGAACGTTTTGGCTATGTAACGTTGATAGAATGCAAACTTGAAACAGGCCGTACGCACCAGATAAGGGCGCATATGAAATACATCGGCCACCCGCTTTTTAATGATGATACGTATGGGGGCGACCGTATCCTGAAAGGGACTACGTTTCAGAAATACAAGATGTTTATCGAGAATTGTTTTAAGCTCTTGCCCCGTCAGGCTTTGCATGCCCGTTCGTTGGGTTTCAAGCATCCTACGAGCAAGGAATATATATTCTTTGATTCCGAAATTCCTGCCGATATGCAGGCCGTACTCGAGAAATGGAGGACCTATACGGCTAATAAACCGTTAGAGGAAGAGTAACCTAATGACTCAGCGGGTTCTATTTCTTGTTGATCCGTTCCAGTAGGGCTTTCACCCCTGAGCTAAACCGTTTTACCTGGCCCGAAGCCCCTTCTGTATTCACATAGATGGTATTGTGCTCAGCAGCAAGCTCGTTTTCTGGTCGTGTCTTAGAGTAGTAGTAGGTAGCGATCGACTTCCGGTTGACTTCCTTCGGGGTGTTCAGTGGTTTGGGATGCCCGTGGAATGAAATTTCGTTGGTTTCGAAAATCACGCAACGGTTAAACGAAGGGGCAAACCGGCCGATACACTCTTTTTTATCGTTTGTCAGGTCCCACAATTCCAGGTGGCCTTCGTACTCTTCTTTCCAATCCTGGTTCATATAAACCAATACATTGATTCTACGGTGCTCCTTTGTTACAGGATGAATGTTGTAATCAACATGCACATTTAGAAACGCCCCGTTGACGGATTGATGAAGCCCTCCGCCGAACAATTCAGCATCGCCAGACAGTTGATCGATGCCGGTTAAATCCTCCAGCCATTTCAGGAATTCGGAGCAGTTCAGTTCACTGAATACACGGTCGAAAATACTTTCTGCATCAAAAACGGTTTTCTGGAACTTGTTTTTTTGATCGAGGTAGGTGGTGCCGTCCCATTGTCCATTTTTGATGGTGGGATAGGCGTGGTGAAGTAGTTCTGCCGGTTCAGGAAAGAAAAAATCCTCGATGAGGGTGAATGAAAATGGATGTTTTGATTTGAAATCCTTCCGGATTAAGGGCAGGTCTTTCTGTAGGCGGCCTAAATTGATGAATTCCATAAGACGGTGTCTGAATCGTGAATACTGACAGGAAAGATAAACCAGGAGAATAATCCAAGCCGATGTCAGGAAGGGGGATCAGGTCGGCCTTTCTGATCCTGCACTTATTCCCCCATGGTCATATTATGATAAACAGCCTGCACATCATCATCTTCCTCCAGACGTTCAACAAGTTTCATGACCTCAGCTTGTTGTTCAGGATTTAGATCAACGGTCGTGTTAGCAAACCGCTCCTTTTCTGCTGAAATCACAGGAATATGCATATCTTCCAGGGCTTTTTGCATCTTTCCAAAATCGTTGAAGGCAACATAGATATAGGCTTTTCCTTCAACTTCTTCGATTTCTTCTACTCCGAAATCAATCAACTCAAACTCGAGTTCTTCCAAGTTACGTTTACCCAATTCAATTTCAAAAATGCCTTTTCGGTCGAAAATGAATTCGAGTGAACCTGTTTTGCCGAGAGTGCCCCCGCATTTAGAAAATGCGAGGCGTACATTGGCTACCGTACGTGTAGGGTTATCGGTGGCGGTTTCAATGAAGATTGCAATGCCATGAGGCCCATAGCCTTCGTAGATCACTTCTTCGTAATCTTTTTTGTCCTTGCTGACGGCACGCTGAATTGCGCTATCGATATTGGTTTTAGGCATATTCACTGCCTTGGCATTCTGAATTACCAGACGTAGTCTGGGGTTGTCATCGGGATTCGGGCCGCCTTTCTTTACGGCCATGTGTATTTCCTTCCCGATACGGGTGAATGTTTTGGCCATTTTGGCAAAACGGGCAAACATAACATGTTTTCGTTTTTCAAATACTCGTCCCATGTAGTGGTCTATTTAATACAAATGTAAAGAAAAACACGTGTCTTTGTTAAGCCTGTATCAGGTAAAAAAGTAAAGCAAACTCGTTTCCCAGGCCCGTTCCTGACTGAATCATTTGGGCGGATCTTTATCAGTTTGTGCCTGTTTGGCAGGTAATTTCTTCCAATGCACCCTCCCAAACTGTTTGGGATCAAAAACAGCAGGATCTATTGTAACATTGGTCTGTATATCGTTATAGACCTGCTGTTGGTCAAGTTTGCCATTGATGTAAAAACTGAGCTTAATCGGGGTGAAGCCCGAACAGCAGGGTATGCTTTGCTGTACACGCATTTCCAATAGTTCACCCGGGTGGAGGTGGGAGATGGTTCGGATTACCCGAAGTTCTTCTTTGTCAACCCAAATCTGGTTATTCAGTGTGTCTCCATGCTCAGCGCCCAGAACATATACTGGCCTGCCCCTCCATGTGTTTTCTGAAAAGTGTTCCTGATTATAGCCCAGTAATGCAAGTCGTTTAACCACATCTGTACGCGTCCTGAAAAAGATTCCCCCGAGTATAAGGAGCAGATCGTTTTTGTCGGTCCGCGTATCTTGCAGTATTCCGTTCCGGAAACGGAAGGCGCTATCGGCCCTGAATACATCGGCATTGCCTTTCGAGATGCTGTTGAAATCGATGCGAAATTTATCCGGATATTCGATGGCTTCGTACCAGACCATCCGTTTGTTGAGGCTGTCGTTTGGTCTGTAGGTGCTTTGGGTGTATGTAAATGTTTTACACCATTTACCCTGATATTTAGTGATCATGGAATCTAACAACTCATCGCAGGTCCTTATTTGGGAATAGCCGGCGAACGGGAGGCAAGCATAACACACGATCAGGAGGAGGCGGATCATGATGTAAAGATACACAAGCCAGGAGACGAATAGCCAGAAAAAAACCGCCCTTCTGAATCAGAGGCGGTCTTTTCTGTTTTAAGACAGAAGTGGAGGAGGGATTAGTCTCCTATGCAAACTACTTCTGAAGCTTTAGCTTCAGCTTTGTATCGAGCTCGTTCAAAAACTCTTCAGTATAAAGGTAATGTTCACCATGAGCCACTTTGTTGCCATGAACACATACCGCCAGGTCCTTGGTCATTTTTCCGCTCTCCACCACTTCTACACAGACCTGTTCAAGGGCATGACAGAAATGAATGAGTTCCTGATTATTATCAAGCTTTCCACGGAATTCGAGTCCACGTGTCCAGGCAAAGATGGAAGCGATTGGATTGGTAGAGGTAGGTTTACCCGCCTGATGATCTCGGAAGTGACGGGTAACAGTACCATGGGCCGCCTCGGCTTCCATGGTTTTGCCATCGGGTGTAACGAGTACAGAAGTCATTAGGCCGAGCGACCCAAAACCCTGGGCTACCGTATCACTCTGTACATCGCCGTCGTAGTTTTTACAGGCCCAAACAAAATTCCCATGCCATTTCAGGGCAGATGCAACCATGTCATCAATAAGGCGGTGCTCATAAACGATTCCCGAGGCCTTGTATTTCGCCTCGTAATCCTGGCTGTAAATTTCCTGAAAAATATCTTTGAAGCGTCCATCGTATTTTTTGAGGATGGTATTCTTGGTGCTGAGATAAAGCGGCCACTTTTTCAGTAATGCCGTATTGAAACAGGAGTGTGCAAAACCACGGATTGATTCATCGGTGTTGTACATGGCCAGTGCTACCCCATCGCCTTTATAGTTATATACTTCATACGACTGTACGGGGCTTCCATCTTCCGGAGTAAAGGTGATGTTCAGTTTTCCTTTGCCCTTCGTAAGGAAATCGGTGGCACGGTATTGATCACCAAATGCATGACGTCCGATACAGATCGGGGCTGTCCAATTAGGAACAAGACGAGGTACATTCTTACAGACGATGGGCTCGCGGAATACCGTACCATCAAGGATATTACGAATAGTTCCATTCGGCGACTTCCACATCTGTTTTAGTTTGAATTCGCTGACTCGAGCTTCATCCGGAGTGATGGTGGCACATTTAATGCCAACATTACATTTTTTAATAGCTTCAGCGGCATCAATGGTAACCTGATCATTGGTGGCATCACGGTGTTCCATTCCCAGGTCGTAGTATTGAATATCTAAATCCAAATAGGGGAGAATAAGCTTATCCTTAATAAATTTCCAGATGATCCGGGTCATTTCATCTCCATCGAGCTCTACAACCGGATTTGCAACTTTAATCTTAGCCATATTAGGGGTGTTTTATGTGTGTCGGGTGAGCATGTGATTTCGACGGCAATATTAGGTATAACCGGGGAATTAGTCAACATGCTTTTTTGAAAATTTGGAGAATCGGGAATTTCCCATTCAGAGTATTAAAAGTCGACGTCCAGATCAAATTGTTGTCTTAACTTCGAAATAACCGGATTTTTTTCAGCCATCCGTTTGAATTTATCCTGAGGTGTATACAATTTGCGTTCATTATCATTTTTAATGACAATGACATTCAGCTGGACGTTGTAATTTGAGAGTTCTTTTCTTAGAAATCCGAGCAAATCTTGTTTGTCATTGTTTATAAATTCAGCCTGTGTGACATTATCTACGGTAAACTCAAGCAAACAGTTCTCTAAGAGTGTTGGTTTTCTACTACTTATTGTGACCGCATAATTGGGTTTATTCTGTTCTCTCTGCAGTGCAGCATACCTAAACCACGACCGTTCTAGCTGCTCTAAGGTGAAGGCATCTCGAGGCATTTCTCCTTTAGAAACTGTACTTTGCTCAGTCTCAGTGGTCTTCTTGTCAGGTTTTAGTGATTCCTGAATACGAGGAGAACTTGTTTTGAGCAGTGTTTTTTTGCCAGAAAGCTCTGTAACCGATTGATCTGTTTTTTTTTCAGCCGTTAATCCATTTTGAACGATTTGGGGGAGGCTTGATTTTGGAACTAGCTCTTCCTGCTGCTGGGGAGTGGAAACCGGTGTAGTTGATATTTGTTGGAGGGCTGATTTTGAAGCCGAAACAGTGCTTAAAAGAGTTGCTTTTATTGAATGGTCATTTTTTTTTTCAGTCTCTGTTGAATTCAGAGAGCAAAGTTGCATCAACGTTAGCTCTATGAGCAGTCTGGGGTTTCTCGAGGATTTGTACTGTACATCTGCCCTGTTTACGACCGACAGTGCCCGGAGAAGCCCTGGTACTTCAATACGCCCACTCTGTTCTTTGTATTTTTCACGGATATTGATACCAACCTCCAAAAGCTGAAGCGTAGAGCTGTCTTTGCATACCAGAAGGTTTCGCAGATGTTCTGCCAGGCCGGACAAAAAGTTGTGTCCGTCAAAGCCATTATTCAGTATCTCGTTGAATAACAAGAGAGAAGCCGGGATGTTTTCGGTCAACAGATGATCGGTTGCTTTAAAATAGTAATCATAATCAAGCACATGCAAGTTCTCAATTACGGCCTTGTAGCTGATTTTTGTTCCCGCAAAACTGACAATCTGATCGAAGATAGAACAGGCATCACGGAGAGCACCATCGGCTTTCTGGGCAATAATATGCAGAGCGTCTGCATCGGCTTCAACGTGCTCATTTTGAGCAATAAATGCCAGATGTTTAGCAATATCCTCAACTTGAATACGGTTGAAGTTGAAAATCTGACACCGGGATAGGATGGTGGGCAGAATCTTATGCCGTTCAGTGGTGGCCAGGATGAATATTGCGTGTTTGGGAGGTTCCTCTAAGGTCTTGAGAAATGCGTTGAAGGCGGAGGTACTGAGCATGTGTACCTCGTCAATAATATACACTTTATACTGACCGAGCTGAGGGGCAAAACGAACCTGATCCACCAAGTTCCGTATATCATCCACCGAATTGTTCGAAGCTGCGTCCAATTCATAGACATTAAGTGAAGCGCCCTCGTTGAATGATTTGCATGATTCGCAGTGGTCACAAGCTTCAACAGAGTCTGTCAGGTTAAAGCAATTGATGGTTTTGGCAAGGATCCGTGCACAGGTAGTTTTACCTACTCCCCGAGGGCCACAAAACAAGAATGCCTGAGCCAGGTGATGGCTTGCAATGGCATTCTTTAGTGTGTTGGTAATAGAATCCTGTCCAACAACGGTGTCGAAGGTGGCGGGACGATACTTTCTGGCAGAAACAATGAAATCGCTCATGATTAGGTAACAAAAATAGAATTATTAATCGAAAATCAGAAGCTTGTTCATAAATGCCGACTTTGAATACGGTCGAAAGCGAAAGCAGATGCTAAACGTTGTGACAAAACCGGAAATTTCAGAAAGATGAACAAGTAGGGCATTTGTTGAAGAAAACAGCCAAATAATTTATTAGACCGTGGGTATCTGAACTCAAGTTCGCCACTCGAATGAAAATGGAACGTAGTTTAATTATCAATTTTAGGCAATGGTATCGAAAAAAAATAGGGCGTTGAATTGAAAAGTCATAAATATTTCTTTTAAAAGAACATGCTATGGATGAATCTGAAACCAAAGGATAAAACCATTTATTTGGATATGTTTCTTAATGAAATCAATAGGTGTGGGTGCATTATAATGTCACCCGAAACCAAATAATGACCATAAAGTTGATTTTGAATAAGACATTTCACTCCCATATCTTTACTACCGAAAATTAAGTTGAATTAAAGTCATTTATTGATAGTGTACTGGATGAAATTAGAAGAACATATAAACAGGTTAACAATGATGACCAAACCTAAGCTTAAACGGAATGGAATTTTATCTGAAGACATCTTGAATTTTTTTTATAAGTCTTTTTCTGCTCTTTCGCGAAAGCAGCCGCAAGTCCATAGCGTTATCATGGAAAACGCGAGCCACTGCGTTCAAAGCTGGCCACAACAATCAATCTCAATCTAAAATGAAAAAGTCTAATCTTAAGGAGATTTCTTTTAACAAAGAAAACCTTGCAAGCCTGTCTCAGGAAAAAATGAATTCTGTACTTGGTGGAAAAGGAGGAAATGACCCCAATGATCACGGTCATGACCACGGTCACGGTCACGGTCATGGTCACGGTCATGGTCATGGTCACGGTCATGGACACGGTCATGGCCACAATCACCACTAGTGGTACGAACTTCAGAAGATTGTAAGTATTTCTGAGTTTAACTTTAATCACTAAGACGCCAAGAGAATAGTGCTACACTTGATCCCAATCCTCCCTCTCAGGAGGGAGGGTTGGAATCATACAGATGGAATTAGGTTCGAATAGGTTCGAATTGTCTGTAACAGGAATAATGAAAGCGTAAGTAAGCCACTGCGTCTATGAAAAAGAAAATAGAAAATGATGGCTGCAAAAAGAATTTAAACAATAAACAACAAATAAAAAGACATGAAAAAATCTAATTTTGAGGGAAAGCTTTCTTTGAACAAAGAAACCCTTGCATCCCTGAACCAAGAAAAAATGAACCAGCTTATGGGAGGACATGTTGCCTGTGATCCAGATGATCACAAGCACAAACATCATCATCATCATGGTCATCACGGTCATCATACCAAGGTTGACTGTAAACACTAGGCTAGCTTGCGGCAACAATACTCAATCCCCCTCGTCTTGACGGAGGGGATTGTTGTTTTATACTGAGGGAGTGTTTACAAAGCATTCGTAGAAGCGCTGTCCCGCATAACTCTTTAGGAACAAGCAGGGGCGGATATATACACTTTTTAGTTTGCTACAGAAAAACAGAAGCGGTTCTTGAAATTCAGGAGGGAATAATCAAGAAAAGTGAACTGTCCGTTAGAAGCTATCGGAGAATCTAATTGAACCATAGGGTCTATGTCTCATAAGGGGAGTAGACTATTTGTTATTTTTCGATGATCCGGCCTAATGTACTTGTTTTTTTGTATTTAATTTACTGATAATCACGCAATTGCTTGTTTTGGGGTATTAATGTCAGAGGGTGTTCCGTTCTTTAGCTTAACAATTTGAGTATCAGATGGAAATAATTTACTACATTTGCCTCCCTCTAAAAAACCAGAGGGTAGATTTATTAACCAACTCAAAACAATAAACAAGATGAGTAAAAACTATGAAACCGTCTTCATTTTCACTCCCGTTTTGTCTGATGAACAGGCAAAGGAGGCGGTAGGCAAGTACAAAAAGTTACTTGCAGATCTTGGTGGCAAGATCGTACACGAAGAGAACTGGGGCCTGAAAAAAATGGCTTATCAGATCCAAAAGAAGTCCACCGGCCATTATTTCCTTTTGGAATATACTGGTCCAGGCTCACTGGTCGCCGAAATCGAACTGGCTTTCAAACGTGATGAACGCATCATGCGCTTCCTCACCGTTGCACTCGACAAATACTCACTTGCATACAGCGAGAAACGTCGTGGGAAACTGAAAGAAAAGAAGAAAGAAGCTGCTGCAAGCGCCAACTAATCTTGTTTAACATCTAAAAAAAAAACAATGGCTGAAAATAGCTCAGAGATCAGATATCTCAATCCTCCGACTGTAGAGGTTAAAAAGAAAAAATACTGCCGCTTCAAAAAGAGCGGTATCAAGTATATTGATTACAAGGATGCAGATTTTCTCTTGAAGTTTGTCAACGAGCAAGGGAAAATCCTTCCACGCAGGCTTACCGGAACATCAGTGAAGTATCAGCGCAAAGTTGGACAGGCTGTTAAGCGTGCCCGTCACATCGCACTGATGCCCTACGTCGCGGATATGATGAAATAAACAAGCGCTATGAAGGCACTTGAAACAATAAAGTGATAATCTTTTAACCCTATCAGACAGGAAATGGAAATAATATTGAAACAGGATGTCAAAAACCTTGGATACAAGGACGATGTCGTGAATGTAAAGCCCGGATATGGAAGAAATTTCCTGATCCCTCAGGGTGTAGCCGTTGTTGCTGACGAAAAAGGCAAGAAAATATTGGCCGAAAATGTAAAACAACGAGCTCACAAGGAAGCCAAAATTCAGGCTGAAGCTGAAAAAACAGCAACCAAGCTGAAGGATATTCTGCTGCAAGTGCCTGCTAAAGTTGGGGAATCGGGCAAGATCTTCGGTTCTGTGACGAGCGTTCAACTTCACGATGCCCTCAAGAAATTAGGGTATGAAGTAGATCGTCGTAATATCACCATGAGTGAAGATGCTGTAAAAACAATTGGTACCTATACCGCAGAAGTACGCTTGCACAAACATGTTGCTACTCAAATTTCTTTTGAAGTGGTTGCCGGTTAACGTGTCATGCTTTTAAAGTAGTTGTAACTAAAAGGCCCGCGTGAGCGGGCCTTTTAGTTGATCAAGTAATTTTTTTCCGACGGGTGGAGCGAAGTCAGGAAAATTCAGAATCAGTTGGGTCACCTGTTAAGCATAACGGTATGCGATACCGAGCCTTTCAGCGTACTGACACGAATGACGTAAAGCCCGTTTTTAAGCTGACCGCCACTTTGCTGGGTACCGTCCCAGAAAAAGGTATGTTCTCCCGCCACTAATTCCTCGTCGACCAGTGTTGAGACCTCCATACCCAATACATTATAGACCTTGATACTCATCCTGGAATCCTCACCGAGCTGAACAGGGATCGTGGTTACATTGTTGAATGGGTTCGGGTAACAGTTCCCCACCTTGAATCCGGAAGCAGTCTCTTCCTGTATACCGGTTACCGTACTCTGGTTAAGGCGAATCATGTTTGCATTCATGATGTATATATTGCTTGTATCGGCAACAAGCGGGCTTGAGCCCCAATGCGATACAAATCCAATGATTTTAATGTGTCTGTAGTTCCAGCTTGCAGGAAGCGTATAGGTGTAACTTTTGCTGTAAGCTCCTCCCGATACAACGGATGTCGGAATAATATTCGGGGCTCCATAACAAGTAGAAAGGTTGAGCCGGGCCACATCCCGTTGGTAGTAGACGGCAATCGGGTCAGCCTGGTTATACCATTCATAAGCGGAGTACGCTGAGTTGCCTGGTGTAGCGCTCGACATGTAGTTATCCTGAACATGTAGTGTTTCAATGCTGTCTTCGGCGATAACACAATTTAAACGCATATTTCCACTCGCCGCTGCCACAAAATTGGCGATTACAGTAACGTTGAGAACGCGCGTTGAATAGTTATAAGTGTCTGAGAGATTGACTGCAACTGGAGATGAAGTATTAATACGTTTGGTATAGGTTGGATCCCAGTCGGTTCCAGCCGCCGTCGATCCACAGCCCTGAAAGATGCCTCCGGTTGGATCCGAAAAACGGTCTATTGCACCTTCTGGAAACCCGCCGACCCCAATTCCGTTGATAAGACTGTCAGGATAGCCCGACATATTCCCGGCGGTATTGCCTGATAATGAATCAGAGGAGTGCACACCCATACAGATTACTGAACTTCCATAAGTAGCATCCAGGTGTTGAGTAGCTGTTCGGCCGTTGGGGCACCAACCGCACCAGATACCTGTATAATCTTCAACAATCACCTTGCGTGGAGCCTGGGAGAATCCGGTGGAGACAATCAGGACAGAAACAATCAGTGTAAAGATCTTTCTTTTCATGGGTTGAGGTTTTGGTGAACTGATTTTTAGTCACGTATTCGTACTAATAGCTCATAAATAAGCTATAACACAAACATACATCAACTGGTTCTACGAAACCAACCCAAAAAAGGTTTAATCTAAGTAATCAGAAGATCAGCCGACAGTTGGAGCGGATTCGGCGAAGGAAGGCTGGAATTGAAGTTGGCTGAGTGAGCGGTATAGTCCGTTTTCCAATAGCATGAGCTCGGCATGATTCCCCATTTCGCGCACCAATCCCTTTTCGATAACAACAATTTTGTCGGCATTACGGATGGTGCTTAGGCGGTGGGCGATGACGAACGAAGTTCGGCCAACCATCAGCTTGTCTAGCGCTTCCTGTACAAGGCGTTCAGATTCTGAATCAAGTGAACTCGTGGCTTCATCCAGGATAAGTATAGCCGGGTCTTTCAGAACAGCCCTTGCTATGGCAATGCGTTGACGCTGACCACCACTCAGCTGTATGCCACGGTCGCCTACCAGGGTGTCGAATTTGTCGGGGAAAGTTTCAATGAATTCGAATGCGTTTGCTTTTTTTGAAGCTTCAATAATATCATCCTGACTTGCTCCCGGTCGGCCGTATGCGATGTTGTCTCGAATTGTTCCACCAAACAGGAGCACATCCTGAGGCACAATGGCCATATTCTGGCGCAGATCGGTAAGGTCATACTCCCTGGCCTCCTTACGATCGAAGCTGATCTGCCCGGAGCTGGGGTCATAAAAACGCAGCAGCAGCCCTGCCAGTGTAGATTTACCCGATCCGCTGGGGCCGACAAGGGCAATGGTTTCTCCTGCTTTCACCTCAAAGGAAATGGCTTTAAGCACTGTAAAATCTTTGCGGCTGGGGTAGGAGAATGAAACATTATTAAACGATACATTACCAGTCAAACGATTAAGCCCGGGAGCCTTTAGTTGTTCTGAAACACTTTCAGGCACTTCGTCGAGGATTTCCATGATACGCTCGGATGCACCTACTGCACGTTGTATCTGAGCATATTGTTCAGGGATTCCTCCGATAGAAGCAGAGACAAATAAGGTATAAAACATGAACTGGAGCATTTCTCCAGCACTGAGTTCATGGTGAACCGTCATTTGCACTCCAGACCAAACAATGAGAATGATAGAGCCAAACAGACAAAAAATGATGAAAGAGAAAAAGGTTCCCCTTGAAAGTGCATAGCGGATTGCTGCTTCCACAATCTTGCCTGTTGCCGTTCGGTATCGGTCAATTTCGTATGCTTCGTTTGTGAACGATTTCACATTCGAAATTCCCATCATACTTTCGCCTACAATTATGTTCGAATCGGCAACTCGGTCTTGTACATTCCGGCTATGCGCCCTTATTTTACGACCATAAAACACCGCGATGAGGGCAATAGGAGGGACCACAGCCAGCATCAGCAACGCCAATTTCCAGGATATCAGGCAGATCATGGTCACCCCTCCGACAATAATGAGGAACTGGCGCAGAAATTCGGCGATGCCGGTGGTAAGGGTGTCCCCAATCTGAGTAATATCGGCGCTGATCCTGCTATTGAGTTCAGCAGCGGTGTTCTTGGAGAAAAAACTCATCGGCATACGCACCAGTTGGCTGAATG
>JABDAO010000003.1 GCA_013289095.1 Bacteroidota bacterium
ATTTCCCTTTTCCCCGGAGGCCCCGGCAACCGTTCAATCAAAAAACCGGCTGCCTTCATGTTCCGTTTTACTTCTCCTTTTGCACAATAGGTTACCAGGATCCCTCCGGGCTCCAGACTGTCAAACAGTTTTTTGAATAAACCGGCTGTCCAGAGTTCAGGCTGAACTCCGGGAGCAAAGGCATCGAAATAGATGAGCGTATGCTTCCCGGCTATCACAAAGTCCTCCAATTTCTGTTTATGACGGCAGAGGTGAAAATGTTCTGTGCACAGGATGTCTCCCTCCTCTTCCGAATGAATCAGACGAAAGAGCGCATGCGCACTTTGCGTCTTGCGCAGACTGGGATGATTTAAAGCATCCAGCATTTCAGGCTTCAACGGGCAGGGTTCCAATGCAGTGTACTCCATGCGAATGGATTCGAGCATGGAGTGTTCTAAAGTTAGCATGCAGTTAAGCCCTGTTCCAAAACCTATTTCCAGGATATGAACCGTATTTGTTTGTTTACAGACCTCCTTCAGACCCGCTTCAATAAATACATGCATGCTTTCCTGAAGGGCGCCGTGGGTAGAATGGTAATGCTCGTTCAACCGAGGGTTATACAAGGTATGAGAGCCATCTTCGGTAAGGACAAGCTGCAAATCGGACATGGAGCAAAAGTAAAGATTTGCAGGGATGACGATGCATCCCGACCAGTAGAACTTAGTCAAAAACAAGACATCTTCGCCCCTGGAGAAGAAATAATTACCAACAATCGGCCTCCACCCAAACCCAGTGATACCAAGCAGTTAGGAAGATATCGGGTAGTTTTTAACAGTACAGACAGGGGGGTATTTAATCGCTACTTTAGCCTATTGTAATTAAAACAGACGCATGGAGATCGAGCTCATCCAGAGTATCACCCGAAATTACGAATTACTGCTTCCCTCGAACCCGGAGTCGGTTATTCTGTTGATGGAACTGAACGATAAAATCGAAAAAGGCGAGATCGACGAAGCTTTTTCACAACATGAATTCGAAAAGACCGTAGATCAGGTGGCCGAAATGCTGGGCAGGGAGAAAAGCATCCAAAAGGAAACCATTTCAAAAAAACTCAGTCAGTATTTTTATACCACCGCTAAAAGAGGAACCGAATACAGGTATCAGCTTACCGTTTACGCCAAAGACCTTGTAGGCGCCCTCATCAATGAAATACAACCCCAGTACGACGATCTTCCGCTCATCTATACCTTCCGGCGTACACTTCCGTTGATGGATGAGGACCTTATCAACATCCAAAACCTCAATTACTGGTATTTTAACCATTATGGCCCCGCAAAGAAGCGCATCCTGGGCCATATCGAAAACCTGCAACGCTATGTCGACAAAAAGACCTTTGAGCTGCGCAGCATCCTCAAAGCCGATATCGATAATGCACGCGGGCTGATCGATAAATTTATCATGGTATTCAGGGAAATCGGAAAACAGACCGAAGGCCTTACCCAAACGCTTAATTTCAAACAAGACACCTTAGACCGTATCAAGAATGCCGAACCGGCATTTCTGAAAGAAAAAGAAAGTTGGGAACGCTATTTCAAGATCCGGGCAGAAATCGAACAATTTTTCGAGACGATTGATAACCGGGTCCTGTCTATCAACGACCGCATCCAGACGTCTTCTTCACGCCTGAAATCGCTTTACGATTCCCTGCGTTACAAACAGATATACAAACTCAAGGTCGAAAAATATCTGATCTCACTGATACGCTCGGCGCAAGCTGTGGATGGAGATATCACACTCCCCCCCGAATTCAACCGGAAATCCTACCCGTACTTCAAACGCAAATTCCGTTTTATACCAAAGCTCAACTTCAACGACGTCATCCCCAAGGATGTGATTGAAATGGCAGAAGATGAGGAACTGAGAATGAAGAAAGAAAACGAAAACATGCAGGTTCTCATCCGCCAGGAACATATATCCAAATGGCTGGAAGATATCAATTCAAAAATAAAAGCCGGCGAACATGTCGAATTTGATGACTGGGTCAGCGTGATCTACCAGGCAGAGCAAAACCTGGAAGTGCCTATTGATGTTTGTTTTGGCCTTATCCAGCAGCACAACAAAAATCCCGATGCCGACCTCATCGTGGAAAACGAACGAACTTTTAACCTCAACGACGACGTCACCATATGGAGAATGAAAATACAGCCTTCGAATTCCTAGGCAAGGAAAGTTCTATCCGGTATTTTGCTGAAGCAAACTTTGCGCTTACCCAAGGCAAACATATCCAGAACTACAGCTACGATACCAAGATCTGGGATTATATCAACGACAACTACCCCAGCCTTCAGCACTATTATGAGCTGCTTTACAACTGCTTTTTACGCAAAGAAAGCAACGACCGGGACGTATATTTCTACCTCGATTTTCCAGAAGAAGGTTACGGGCGGTTTACGCGCGACCGTTGCCGGGAGTTGGAAGACAAACACGTTGTCTTTGGCATCTTGTTACTGAATTCGTCCAAAGAAAAATTCTTTGAAGCAAAGGAAATGACCTGGGAAGACATCGAACAGATTACCGAAGAAGGCGAACACAAGGAACTCTGGCAGAGACTCCTCTATGGCGAACTGAAGCGAAACTACACCCCAAACGAAAAAGACGAGGTCAAACGAAAGATAGAACGCACCCTGGGCGAATTCGAACGCATGGGATGGATAAACTGGATAAACCAGGAAGCCTTTCATTTCGAGATAATGCCCAGCATAGACCGCCTGGCAAAAATGTATGCGCGTGAAATCAATGAAGTTGAACTAACAGAAGATTACATCCATGAACAGTTATCCTAAGATATATTCCTTGTCAACCGTCGGGGTTCGTCAGCACAACAACTGCGATTACCTCTTGCACCCGGTGCGCACCGATTTTACGGGCGACAACGGACTTGGAAAATCAATCATCGCCGATTTGATGCAGCTCATCCTCATTCCCAAACGGGATATGTGGAAACCAGGCACCGAAGGCCTGGACAAAAATGAGCGAAGGATCGAAGGGATCCCGCTCAACAAAACCTATGTTGATCATGCCTATGCGTTTTTCAACATCGAACGTTCAAAAGGAAAATTCATTGCCATTGGGGTGTATATCCCTAAGAATTCGCGTTATCCCGTTCGCCCCTTCATCATTCAAAAGAATGCTGATTTTTCGAAGAAAGAACTTGATAATTTCGACCGCCCCCTGCATGCCACTGATTTTCTGGCGCCCAACAAAACGGTCATGGAGCTCAAGGAACTGAAAGCCCACCTCACGCTTCAGTACGACATTTACCTGTACGATTATTTCCAGCACGAAGAGATCATGAATTATTATGAGACCCTCTTCGTGAATCACATTGTCCCGATTGATCTCACCAAGGAAACCAACCTGAAAGCCCTTGCCAAGATCCTGCAGTCATTCTCCCGTGCCAAAACATTGGATGTTACCAATTCGCGCTCGCTCCAGAACTTTCTGTTCGAAGACAACGATGAGATCAAGACCATGTTTGATGAGCAGAAAGATCAGCTCGAAAACTACATCAAACAATACAATTCAAGCCGCGATCTGATCAAGGAACTCGATCAAAAACAAAACAAGCTTACCCAGCTCAAGAAAATGCTGGATAAGAGCATTGGCTCGCGCGATGAATTTTTAACAGCCGACACGATACATGCCTACAACTTTTTCATCGAAGCCCAGCGTCATTATAACGAAAACAAAACCCGTTACGAAAGCGCCACCCGGAGCCTTGATAAAAACAAGAAGGAAGTAAAATCGCTCACCGAAAACACACTGAAAGCATACCAGGACCTGAATGCGGTAAACAATCACCTTCAGAAATACTACGAAGACCTGATCCCGACACTGAGCGACCGCAAGATTGAGGAAAAAAGAAACCAGGCCAACGAATTGTTCATCCTGGTGAACGAGCTCGAAAAACTGGCCCCGATCTTTAAACGCTATCAAAGCGCACAAGCCGCACAAGAAAAAATGCGGGAACAGGAAAAATACCGCGACCGCAAGGCAAAACTAAAACTGCTGAAAGGAATCCGCTCCTTCGCCGATTTCGAAAAATCTGAATGGGCCACTGATTTCCATAGCGCTGTCAAGAGTTATCCCGAAAAAGTGATCGAGCTCCCACGTACGATTGAACAACTCAGCGGTTTGCTCGAACTTTATGACAAAAGCAATGCAGACTCGTTGTTCCATTGGGCTGTAAGTGAGAAAAAACCACTGAGCAAACAGCAGGAATCGGTGCTGATGCACCTCAAAGACATTGCAACACGCAAACCATCGGGCAAGGAATCGGATATACTCAAGTATACGACAAACCCCCTGGTGCTCATCAATAGCTTTGAGGAAGATGCAAAAGGCGAACTCTGGCTGGTACTGGGCGAGCTGCGTGAATTTGTCCCCTCCGTCGGAAAACAGAAATTCGATGACGCAAAAAAATTGAAGACCGTTCTTGAAAAAGACCGCAAAGAAATTCTTCAAAATCTGAAAGATGCCGAAGAAGAGCTCCTTTTCATCAAGAAGCTCAACCTCGAACTCCTTGAAATAGGTTACAATGCCGACATGTTTGAGGCCTATAAAAACCGGAAAAAGATAGAGGTTTACGAAATCGATGACGATCTCAACAAAACGGTGCTCGAAGCCCTTCTTGAAAATGAAGAACAACTCGGAGCCTTTGATGAACTGGAACGTCAATACCAAAATGCAAACCGTGAAGCCATCCGGCTTGCCCAGCAACAGACTGAATTTAAGCTCAAGCTGGAGCAGATCCTGGATGATAACGACAAATGCAAATACGAGATCAACAAGCTCAAGGAAGAACTTCCCTACAAAACCGAATGGCATAAACCCAAATTCGAAACCCTTTCTACAGAGGATATCATCGGCCAGAAAAGCCAACTCGAACGAAGAGTGGAAGAAATGGAGCCGGAAAAGGAAGCTGCCGTCAGAAACCAGATTTCTATTGATGGTGTGGTGAAAGCCTGCCAGGAAAAGGATCCTCAGTTGAAACTGGAACTGGAAAAAACCCAGGCTGTGTTTGATGAGAAGCGGACTGATCTCGAAAAAGACACCAATCTCAAATGGGAGGACCTCCCCCACCTCGGTGATTACACTACCACACGAATCATACAACTGGCCGAAAAATCTGTGACCGACCGGAGAAATTACGAAAATGAGTTTACACGCATTGCCCAATCTTTTGACGAAACAAAGGACAATAAAAACCAGGAACTCGAAACGGATAAATTCAACTTCCAGACCCTGGTCAATGTACTCTGCGGAAAACTGGGATTAGAAGGCATTGGCCCGGAACTGCTCAAACTGAATGAGGAGCTTAAAAAATTCGGAGACCTCCAGCTCACCATCATCCTCAACGTGTTTGATCAGGTAGCCCGTCAATACCAAAACTTCCGGAAACTGATTACCGAACTGAACTTCTTTTTTCAGGAAAACAGGATCAGCAACAACTACCAGTTCAGGATTGAATTCGTTGAAAAGAAGGAAATTACCATCGAATGGATCAGGAAAATGCGTGAAAAAGCCAAGGTCCAGAAATTCGGAGCCGATCTTTTCACCGAAATCGAGGACATCGACAAAACCCAGAATTCACCCGAAAAACTGATAGTCAATATTGCAAAGACATTCAGTACCATTAAAAATTGTGAGCTCAGCGATTTATTAAACCCGAAATTCTATTTTGAGCTGAAAGTAGGTCTTTTTGATGATGTAGGCATAAAGTACACAGGATCAGGTGGTCAGGCATATACTGCCCTTGCCCTGCTTTGTATCGGAAGGCTTTCTGTGATCCAGAAAGACAGGACCCGGGCCGGGGTCAAATTCATCATCATCGAAGAGCTCTCAAATATCGATGATCTGAACTTTAATCTCTTTCCTCAGATAGCAGGACAATTTGGTTACCAACTCATTACGATGACGCCCAAACCTTTTGGATCGTACACCGATGAAGACTGGTTCCTGCACATGCTTATCCGGGGCAAGGATAAAGACATCAACTACTCACCGATGAGCTTTTTTAAGACCCGAAACAGTAAAAAACTGCTGAACGACTTTATCGAAGCCAGATAATCGCATTTTTTTGTGAATTCCTCCAGAAGGTCTTCGGGTATCCCGAAGACCTTTTTTATTTTATCAGGAGCGCTCAGCGATATCAGCGTAACTCAGGGTTATCATCATTGAATCTATATAGCACAAAGCAATACAGCTTGCCGGTCGCAGGAAATTGCAGTTGTCAACCGTCCCCCATGCCAAACAAATTCCTCATCGTGTTCATTTTTGAAAGAATCTGAAAAAATCAGGAGGATTATTGAAACTAAATGACTTCTCTAGCGTAAAAAATACATTCCCCACATTCACAGGATAAGGATAATTTAGTCGTCTCGAAGGTAGCAGGTATCGTTTCTGATGCCTAAACAGACAACTAACTTTGTAAGCCCAAGCTTTTAAAATCAGATAACCTGCTTTGGGGATCAACATTTAGAACGAGTCACCTATGCAGTACAAACTATCTCTTATCGGCATTTTCCTTTATTTCACCAGTTTCGCGGTTGCAAGGGTATGTCTTGATAGCGATAACCGGGAAGTTCTAAAACCGGTGACAAGCACCCTGCCTCATCCTGTCAGGATTGTTCAAGTGGCCGATCTCAATGATTTGAGTTATTCTTATTCTTCCCGGAGTTCCCAGCTTATCAAATAGCCCATCTTCGGACACCCCTCACATTTCTGGGCGCAGTATACGTACAAGTTTAACCTGCCATGGTTCGCGTAAAGGTATGGGGCTTTTTATTGGATTCTAAAAATTCGCTACCTTCACCTCACCAGAACACCCCCTTTTGCCCGACAGACAGCTTCCATTCGCCAAACAGATTTCATATGCCTGCGGAATGCTTGGCTGGAGTATCCTCACCAATATTATCGGTGTACTTCTCATTTATTTCTACCTGCCTCCAGGCAATTCCAAACTGGTTACGTTACTGGCCCAGCTCACTCTATTAGGCGTATTCAACCTTCCATCTGTGATCACCATCGCGGGGCGGTTGGTGGATGCCTTCTACGACCCCTTTATCGGACAGGCCAGCGACCGCAGTAAAAACCTCAAAGGCCGGCGTATTCCTTTTATGAAATGGAGCATATTTCCGGCGGCCATTTTCTGTATGCTGGTGTTCAGGCCACCCGATACCGGGGTAAGTGTTGCCAATGCCGCATGGCTCACGGTTACCCTGATCCTTTTTTTTATCTCGGCCACCACCTACATCATTCCCTACAATGCCCTGATGCCCGAAATGGCCAGGACAAACGAAGAAAAGGTAAAATTCTCGACCTTTCAGCAGGTCGGTTTTGTGTTCGGTATGATCATCGCCTCCTCCACCAGCAACCTGGCCGATCTGATCATGTGGCTTGCCCCGGCCTTTAACCGGCTTCATGCCTTTCAGATGGCTATCTGGTGTCTGTGCGGATTGGGGGCGCTATTCATGCTCATACCCGTACTCTCGATCGATGAAAAAAAATATTGCAAAGCGGCACCTTCTACTCTCACCCTTATGCCTGCCATCAGGCAAACACTGAAGAACCGTAATTTCATTTATTATATCTGTGCAGACTTTTCGTATTTCATGGCGCTTTATATCATCATGAGCGGGTTACAGTATTTTGTAACCGTACTTTGTGGTCTTCCGGAATCAATTGGAGTAGTGATTGTGGGCTCTATGGTAGGGCTATCCTTGCTCTTTTATCCGTTGGTCAATATCCTGGCCCGGCGTTTCGGGAAGAAACCACTGGTGATCATTTCTTTTCTGCTTCTTGGAACAAATTTTCTTTGCATTTATTTCCTGGGCAAATTTCCATTCCCTCCCAAATTACAGGTATGTATGCTCGTCTGTCTGGCAGCATTTCCGCTGGCAGCCCTGGGTATCCTGCCTCCTGCTATCCTTGCGGAGATTGCTGCCGAAGATGCAGCCAGTACAGGTGAGAATAAGGAAGGGCTTTTTTTTGCCGTTAAATACTTTTCGGTGAAACTTGGTCAAACCTTTGGAATTGGCTTGTTCGCCACACTCACCCTCTATGGAAAGGATCCGGGACACGACTACGGCCTCAGACTGAACGGGCTTTTTGGAGCAGCACTTTGCGTCCTGGCTATCGCCGTGTTTTCGAGGTTTCGGGAAAAGAGAAACGGGCATGCCCCCGGAGCCAATCGGGGCCTGTCTGAGCAAAACAAAAACGTCCTGCCGTAGCGGCAGGACGTTTTTCCTATTTACAGATCCGGAATTATTTTTTTTCTTCCTTCACTTCTTCAAAATCAACATCGGTCACTTCACCGTCTTTGTGATTTGAATCAGCTTTATGACCGGCATCTGCCGGGCCGGCATTACCGCCCGGGGTTTCCTGTGTGGCTTTGTACATTTCCTCACTGGCTGCCTGCCAGGCGGTGTTGAGACTGGCCATGGTGGCATCCATCTGGGCAATATCCTTGGCCGCATGTGCTGCTTTCAGATCGGTCAATGCCGTTTGGATAGCTGCTTTCTTATCGGCCGAAAGCTTGTCGCCATAATCCTTGAGTTGTTTTTCAGTCTGGAAGATGGTGGTATCAGCCAGATTTGTTTTTTCAACCTCTTCTTTTACTTTCTGATCGGCTTCGGCGTTTGCTTCGGCTTCGCGTTTCATACGGTCTATTTCGGCCTGGGTCAGACCCGATTTGGCTTCGATACGGATGTTATGCGATTTACCGGTGGCTTTGTCCTTGGCGCTCACCTGCAGGATGCCGTTTGCATCGATATCAAACGTTACTTCAACCTGTGGAAGACCACGTGGAGCTGGAGGAATGCCATCGAGGTTAAATTCGCCCAGTTTACGGTTATCGCGTGCCATCGGACGTTCGCCCTGGTACACAATGATCTGAACAGAAGGCTGGTTATCGCTGGCTGTTGAAAATGTTTCAGATTTCTTGGTCGGGATCGTGGTGTTCGACTCAATGAGCTTGGTGAATACACCGCCCATTGTTTCGATGCCCAGCGACAGTGGCGTCACATCAAGCAACAGTACATCTTTCACTTCGCCTGTAAGTACACCGCCTTGAATGGCAGCTCCGATTGCAACAACCTCATCCGGATTAACACCTTTAGAAGGGGTTTTTCCGAAGAATTTTTCAACCGCAGCCTGGATAGCAGGGATACGTGTTGAACCTCCCACCAGGATGATTTCGTTGATATCGTTTACGGTCAGATTTGCATTCTTGAGGGCCGAGCGGCAAGGCTCAATGGTGCGTTTGATAAGGTCATCAACCAATTGCTCGAATTTTGCACGGGTAATGGTACGCACCAGGTGTTTCGGGATACCGTCAACAGGCATGATGTATGGCAGGTTGATTTCGGTAGTGGTAGCGCTCGAAAGTTCAACTTTGGCTTTTTCAGCCGCTTCTTTCAGACGTTGCAGGGCCATCGGGTCCTTCGTAAGATCAAGACCTCCGTTTTCGGATTTGAATTCGGTCACCAGCCAGTCGATAATCTTCTGGTCAAAATCATCACCACCCAGGTGTGTATCACCATCGGTCGATTTCACTTCGAAAACACCATCGCCCAGTTCAAGAACCGATACGTCATGTGTTCCACCGCCGCAGTCGAACACCACGATTTTCATGTCCCTTGATTTTTTATCAAGGCCATAAGCAAGAGCTGCGGCAGTAGGTTCGTTGATGATCCGTTTTACGGTAAGACCGGCAATTTCACCCGCTTCTTTGGTAGCCTGACGTTGTGCATCATTGAAATAAGCCGGAACAGTGATAACCGCTTCGGTTACTTCGTGGCCCAGGTAGTCTTCGGCAGTTTTCTTCATCTTCTGAAGAATGATGGCCGAAATTTCCTGTGGAGAATATTTACGTCCGTCGATTTCAACACGTGGGGTGTTGTTATCGCCTTTCACTACTTTATACGGCATGCGAGCCATTTCTTTTCCTGCTTCGTCGAACGTGATGCCCATAAAGCGCTTGATCGAAGAAACGGTCTTGGTTGGGTTGGTGATGGCCTGGCGTTTGGCAGGGTCACCCACTTTGCGTTCTCCGTCGTTGGCGAAACCTACGATAGAAGGCGTAGTCCTTTTTCCTTCGCTGTTTGCGATGACAACCGGTTCATTGCCTTCCATGACAGACACGCAGGAGTTGGTTGTTCCCAAGTCGATTCCAATTATTTTTGCCATAATCTCTATAATTTTTAGTGTGTTTTACTTTTTTGTTTCTGTGAGTCAGTCTGGCAAGTCAATCCTCATGCCATGTCACCATTCGGGCAATAATGTCAGTTGTTTGGAGAAGTCTTTAAAGGATGACATCCGCAATAGATGACAAAAAGGCAGAATTGAGGGTTAAATCAGGAATCCCGGGGCGGTACCGTTTACCAATCTGCATCGTTTTTGTGTGGCAGGAAAGTAAAAGCCTGAAGGCTTCTTCTTTCACCCCTGGGCCTCCGCTTCAGGGGCAAGCCCCTGCTTTCACGCAAGGCCTCCGCTTCAGGGGCAAGCCGCAGCTACGTTTCCGATATGGTCGGCAATATGGAGCGGACAGGTGAGGGTATCTTGTGCAAGCTGATCGAGTGTATTGTTTTCGATGGGTTTATTGTAGCTTGGCACATCGAAGAGATAACGGGCCGAAAAAAGACCAACTCCGTTGGTAATATTGGAATAGGTGGGTTTATCTCCGGTAATAGAGCTAACCGGCTCATTTACTTGCTGATAGGTATAGAATTCATCTCCTCCGACATACAACATCAATTCACAGAGGCCCATCACCCTTTTATAGACGGTTGGATCGTTTGGAATGGAAGAGGCCAGGAAATGTTCGAATTGAACCCAGTTTTCATCGGCCTCCATCGGCTCGCCACCGCTCAACCCCGAAGTAATGGAGTTACCAAAATCGAGGTCTACATACTTGCTTGTGGTCCCGCTGATGGCGTATTCAGTATAGTGAAAACGCATGACCAGGTCATAAACCCGGCCATTGAGGTCAGAAGTCCACTTTAACCGCTCAGGGGTAGCTGTATTGGTATTATAAAATTTATAGGCTGATGGGGGAGCAAAACCCATATCAGCCGCCGAAAAAGCGACCAGACTGGTTAGTCCGGTTGCGGTATAGCCCGTTTTAGGATTGGTAACTGTTAAGCTATACTGAGAAGCGGGGTTGAGGGCATTCACTCCTCCGGTATGAACCCGGTAAAGTATTTGAGGCTGATTGGCAAAGGCCCCGGGGTCCTGAACGAGCATGGAAGTGGTATCAACGCGGCAGGAGCTCACGAAGGCCCCGTTTTGCCATTGTTGAACGCTTACATTCAGCAGATTCGTGTAGTTTATCGAATCGTGTATGGTTGCCATATTATAAGCATTTCCCTGACCCAGAAATGTTTTGTTGATACGGATATATTGTACGCTGTCAGCCTGGTTCAACAGGCCATAGATAACCATCTGCTCCTTGTACGGAGCCAGCAGGTTAATATCGCTTTTACAGGCGCCCAGTAAGATGGCGGTTAAGGAAACAAGGAAAACTACTTTCTTCATGTATCTTCTTTTACAGCTCTTGCAGATTTTTGATAAATCAGTCCTGGTGGGGATCCGGGAGGGAGTGCGCGAATTTACCAAATATCTGTCAAAACAGCTTGATTTATAAAAAGAAATTACCTTTGAACCCGATTTGAATACACCGGATTTCTGGCCTGTGATCGCGGATCAATTTCCAAAACCACAAAATCCGGTATTCAACCCAGGACTGCCTGGCGTTGTTTCGGAGCATCATCCGGTACGACTTACCAACAAACCACAGAACCTATGTCTATCCATAAAAAAGAATTCAAAAAGGTCACGACCCATGTACTTCAGGAAATGAAGCGCAACGGAGAAAAGATCTCCATGCTCACAGCCTATGATTATACCCTGGCAAAAATTGTGGATGCCGCAGGCATTGATGTGATCCTGGTAGGCGATTCGGCTTCAAACGTTATGGCCGGTCATGAAACCACCTTGCCCATCACCCTCGACCAGATGATTTATCATGCCTCCTCCGTGATCCGGGCCATTGACAGAGCCCTGGTGGTGGTTGATCTGCCTTTTGGATCGTATCAGGGCAATTCGAAAGAGGCTTTGTTCTCGTCTATCCGCATCATGAAAGAATCAGGCGCACATTCGGTCAAACTTGAGGGAGGACGGGAAGTGAAAGAATCCATTGCCCGTATCCTCACGGCCGGTATACCGGTGATGGGGCATCTGGGACTTACTCCTCAATCGATCTACAAATTCGGCACGTATAATGTCAGGGCCAAGGAAGAAGAAGAAGCCGAACGCCTGCTCGAAGATGCGCATATCCTCCAGGAATGCGGGTGTTATGCCCTGGTCCTCGAAAAAATACCCGCCCTGCTGGCAACCAAGGTAGCCGCTGAACTGACCATACCGGTGATTGGCATCGGGGCAGGAGGAGGAGTAGACGGACAGGTACTGGTGGCCCACGATATGCTGGGCCTGACCACCGAATTTTCGCCCCGTTTTTTACGCAGATATGCCAATCTGGATGAAACAATTACGGCTGCAGTAAAGGGATATATTACCGATGTAAAATCTCGGGATTTTCCGAACAAGGACGAACAATACTAACCCTTCCGTTTTAGATCAGCATTTTTTTTCCATACGCCCATTTTCAGGTAGCGGATACGCCTTACATCAACCCTATGACAAGCCTTCCGCCCCAGATCATTTACGAAGACAACCACATCCTGGCCGTCAACAAACGTCCATCAGAACTGGTGCAGGGCGATAAGACCGGGGATGAACCCATGAGCGATGCCCTGAAACGGTATATCAAGGAAAAATACGACAAGCCGGGAGGCGTTTATCTGGGCACCGTTCACCGCATAGACCGTCCGGTGAGCGGGATCGTGTTGTTTGCCCGTACCAGCAAGGCGCTTTCGAGGCTCAATGAAATGTTCAGGGACAAGGAAATACAAAAGACCTATTGGGCCGTTGTAAAAAACAAGCCTCAGAAACCTTCGGGCGCCTTGATCCACTATCTGAAAAAGAATGAAGCAAAAAACATGTCGAAGGCATTCGACAAAGAACAACCCGGCACCTTAAAATCCGAACTCGATTATAAGATCCTCTTCAGTTCAGACAATTACCACCTCCTCGAAATAAACCCGCATACCGGGCGTCATCACCAGATCAGGGTACAGCTTTCGGCCATGGGTTGCCCCATCAAGGGTGATCTGAAATACGGCTTTAACCGTTCGAACGAAAACGGTTCTATACATCTCCATGCCCGGCAGATCGATTTTATCCACCCCGTAAAAAAAGAAGCGATGCGCATCGTTGCCGATCCTCCCGATGATCCGCTCTGGAATTATTTCAGGAAGCAATTGGCAATCTAGCGCGCTTTTACGGTTCAAATTGGATTAACCCAACATGAACAGTAAAAACGTAGTGCACTACTGTTCAGTGCGTTTGGATTTTGTGCAGTCGCGATATTCATCGGCATGGGTTATCCCTGCCTGCCGTCTCGCAAGCCTCTAAGCTACGGCAGGCAGGCCGCTGCTCCTGAGAGCTGGCGGCCCTTTCAAAGCGCCAGCCATCTTCAACTCAAAAATTCCAGCTAACTTGTTCTAAACCATTGGTAATTTGATTGTTGGATACTGAAGAAGTTAGCAATTTGATTCTCCTTTTCCAGCGCATAGAAATCCGGGTTTAGTGTCTTCTCGGGAGCATGTTTGTTCCCATTTCCAGGCAGAGGAAGCAAACACTCTTCTTCTTCGTAAATACACCCTTTTCCTTCATAAACACACCCTGCTCCTTCGTCAATACATGCTTCTCCTTCGTCAATACACCCTTTTTCTTCGTCAATACACCCTTCTCCTTCATAAATACTCCCTTCTTCTTCGTCAATACATCCTTCTCCTTCGTCAATACATGCTTCTCCTTCGTAAATACACCCTTCTCCTTCGTCAATACATCCTTCTCCTTCGTCAATACATCCTTCTCCTTCGTCAATACATGCTTCTCCTTCGTCAATACACCCTGCTCCTTCGTCAATACACCCTGCTCCTTCGTCAATACACCCTTCTGCTTCGTAACTACACCCTTTTTCTTCGTATACGATTCCGACTCTTTCTTGGTGGGTCTATTCTATAAACTGTGTCATTCGTTTAAATTTTATCATTCTGTCTCCAAAGATACTATGAGTTCCTTTTCAGGAAATTGCTGCATTTGAATTCAGGCCCTTTAAGGAAAGGCCTATGCTTACCACCCCTCTCCCCTCCGGTTCGCTTTCTTTTCAGACAGTTTTTTCTTGCCTTCAATCCGTTTTCGTTTCGAGGCTTTGGAGGGTTTGGTCTTGTACCGCTTCTTTTCGGGTTTGAGCGCTTTTTCGAGGAGATCGAAAAACTGTTGTATGACAATCTGTTTGTTGCCTAACTGCGAACGTTCGGTTTGGGAGACGAGCTTTAAGAAACCTTCTTTATTGATACGCGACTGAAGTTTGCTGGTAATCAGCATCTTTTGATCATCCCTGAGTATCTGTGAGCCTGCCACATCAAAACCCAGTTCTACCTTGGTGCTCACTTTGTTGACATTCTGTCCACCGGCCCCTCCGCTTCGGCTGGCCTGAAAATGCAATTCTGAGCTGAAATCTATATCCCTGATATTCATTTGATTTGTATTCTCCTTTACACATACGGGCAACCTCTTCCCGTTATGTACGTCCTGAATACAAGGGTAAAGTTAAATTGAAATACATTCCCTATTTTTTTGTACCTTTAATAAATCATTCCGGCGCTTCTTTTCAAAAGCCCAACTGAAGAGAAATCGTTCTCTTCAAACGCAGTACCGGTTTACGTTGAGTCAGGATTCATCTGTTTTCTTCCTTTTTCAACATACGCTTCAAAAACCGGCTTTTTCGAATCTGCAATTTTCAGAACCTATGAAAACCATCTGCTGTTGTACCCTCTTTTTGTTTATTTTTATCGGCCTTGCGTCTGCACAAACCCAAACCAAACGTTCTGTAAAAAGGGAATATTACAGTTCGGGGTGTCTGCACCTCTTGATCCGCACCCGTGTCACGACAAACCGGTTTCCGCAACCCCAGCATAATTATAAACGCTCGGTGGTGGATATTTGGGAGTATTATGAAAACGGAAATATCAAGTCACGCCAACGGAGGATACGAAAGGTTGGCGACAGCGGCAGGCCCTATTATGAACTGCTGACGGATGAAAAATTTTTTGATGAAAACGGAACCATACAAAGCAGCCAGACCAGCCGTTGCGATCATACCAAAATCATCCACAAAGAATATGACACTTCCGGCAACCTGGTTTACAAAAGCATTGCCAAACCCTGGCGTAAAAACGGACAGTAACAGGTTCCGGTGGTTTCTGCTTCTGCTTCTGTTCAACCCTGAGGCACAGGCCCAGACTGCTGAAATTCAAAAACTAAAAATTGACACCCAGCACCGCATCGACGCCTATCTGGATAAAGAAAAAAAACTGGGAGCCTTTTATTCCATCACCGACCAGGGATTTGAACTGTTTTCTTCACCTGAAAAAAAATTAAAAAAGGAACACGAGTGTATTGTATATTGGAATGAACTGAGCTGTTTTGAGCTCAATGTAATTCCATCCAAATCTCCTTTTAGCGAATTAAAACGTCTGGCAGATTCACACCGTACAACGAGCAGTACAGGGTGTCTTCCGGTTTGCGGAGGAAGCTTTGTCAGGAGCCCTGGTACCCCCCTTGCCGGATACCGCATCGCCCTCGACCCGGGTCATACCGCCGGAACCCTGGAATCGGGAAGAGTAGAACAAAAGTTTTTAGACATCCCTGCCGACTCGATTCATCACCGCTACCCTGCCGTGCAACTTGTGGAAGGGCACCTCACCCTCGGAACAGCACTCACACTGAAAAAGAAACTCGAAGCTGCAGGAGCTACCGTTCTGATGACCCATTCAAAACCCGATGAAACAGCCTTCGGCATGACATTCGAAGAATGGATGAAGACAAAACTTGATCATGCACTCGACAGCCTGGTGGCCTGTAAAACCATTACGAACGAACAACGCATCTTTTACAAAACCAGGGCCGATAAACGCAAGCTCTTCCGCGATATCTTCCGCGACCTGGAACTCCAGAAACGGGCTGATCTGATCAATGCTTTTAAACCCGACATCACTGTCATCATCCACTACAATGTAGACGAAAAAAATACCGACTGGAAAAAAGTAACAGACAAAGATTTTGTCATGACTTTTATAGGAGGAAGCATGTTGCCTGCAGACCTCAACAAACCCGAAAAACGGTTTGAATTCCTCCGTCTGGCCCTCACCAACGACCTCGACCTGTCTGAAGAACTTAGTTCCAACGTAGCGAAGAGTTTTACCGACACCCTACACATACCGATAGCCGGTAAAAAGGATGCCGATTATCTGGATAAAAATTGCCTTGCCACAAAAAGCAAGGGGGTCTATTGCCGCAATCTGATCCTCACCCGTATTATCCACAGCCCGCTTGTGTATGGCGAAACCATTTATCAGGACAATAAAACGGAAAGCCTGAAACTCATGCAGGAGGATGCACAGATTGAAGGAGTAAAAACCTCAGCACGGGTGCGGCAGGTGGCCGATGCATATTATAGCGGGATTCTCGTCTATTTCCACAATTAACAGAACGGGGGGCGGGCACTAGCGTTTAATTCCGGGCTCTCTAATCCATGTACCCACATGCAATTGCTCGTGCTCAAACACAAATCCTCACGCACCCATTTTCATGCCTTCATTGAAACGGTTTCGGGGCATTCTTTTTTGCGTACCTTGGGAGCGATGAAAAAGCGGAGTAGCTGGAGCGTATCTCTACGTTTTCTATTGGTGATGGGGATGGGGCCTGTCTGCGGAACAATTCATTCGCAAAACAACACCGATTCACCATTTTATCAGGCAGGCATAGCCGAAGCTACGGTATATTCTGATCTTAAAACAGCCCTGAAAGCAGGTGACGCAGTCTACAAACTCCGGTTGATCAATTCGCCCTTCGACCCGAAATTATTTCCTAAAATCACCCATTTGACAGGGCTTCAATGTCTGATGCTTGGTTCGAACGGAATCACGGCAATACCCATTGAATTGACGGGCTTCAGATCCCTGCTTTTTTTTTCAAGTTCTAAAAACAATCTGCATGCCCTGCCAGACGAGATTGCAGCCCTCCAAAACCTGGAATACCTGGAGTTGTTCGATACACGGCTGGATTCATTTCCACAAAGCCTGTGCTATCTGCACCGATTGAAAGCGCTTACGTTCGAAAATAACCTGGCCGATACCTTCCGCCTGCCTTTGAATTTTGGGGAATTGGGCTCCCTGGAGGAACTGACCTGTTATAAAATAAACATCTATCATTTACCAGCTTCGATGGGTGATTTTAAAAAACTTAAGACCTTCTATCTCTCCGATTCGAAGCTCAAAAGCCTGCCCTCAGCACTCGGTAACTTAACCAAACTGGAGACCCTTGTGCTCGACAACAACCAGCTTACATCCCTGCCGAAGAATCTCTTCAAACTCTCTAACCTGGCCTATCTTTCGTTAAAAAACAACAAGATCGCCCATATATCTGATTATATATGTTACCTCACCAGCCTTGCCGAACTCGATTTGAGCGGCAACCCCATATCAGAACCCGAACGGGATATCTTGCATGCCCTGCTCCCCGGATGCAGGATCATTTACAGATAGACATGAAGTCTGCATTAATTCTGTCACTTTGATGGAAAAGGAGCTGATTATCCTTAAATTTGAAACAATTAAAAACAGAATCCAATTAATTTTAATCATAAACAAAAGAAAAAATGACAACCACCGAATTTCAACTAAGCACAGCCCTCATCGCAGAGCTGAAGCACGAAGGAGCAACTACCCGCAAGATGCTGGCATTGGTCCCAACCGACAAACTGACCTACAAACCACACGAAAAATCGATGATTTTGGAGAACCTCGCAAAACACCTGGCCGAGATCCCAACCTGGACCAGTGTCATCCTGAATCAGGACGAGCTTGATTTTGCAAAACCATATCCAAAAACGCCTTCCTTCACCACGTCGGCCGAACTGCTTGCCATGTATGATAAAAATCTGGCAGAAGCCATAAAAGTGCTTGAAATCGTGAAGGAAGAAGAATTTTTCCGCAACTGGACCATGCGTCATGGAGAACAGATTTTCTTCACCATGCCCAAAGCTGCCGTAATACGCAGCTGGGTATTCAACCACAGTGTTCACCACCGCGCACAACTGGGCGTTTACCTGCGTCTGCTCAACATTGCACTGCCAAGCTCATACGGGCCTACTGCTGACGACACGAAGATGTAAGGAGATTTGGGATTTGGGATTTGGGATTTGGGATTTGGGATTTGGGATTTGGGATTTGGGATTTGGGATTTGGGATTTGGGATTTGGGATTTGGGATTTTAAAAAGTAAAATTTAAAATTATTCAAACCGAAATCCAAAACAATTTACAAATAAATTCAGAATCTCTCATTAAATCCCAAATCCCAATTCTTTTTCAGGGTTTTTCTACCGGATGATAACGTAACACCCCACCCCATAGCCCCATCTGCGAAATGATCCAGGTTCGGCGTCGGAGGACAAAGGCATCGGGACGATCGGCATGAAAGATACGGGGATTGGGCAGCGTGGCGGCTATCGTTGCACATTCAAGACGGTTTATTTTAGAGGCGTCTTTGTGGAAATATTCACGCGAGGCAGCCTGGGCCCCGTATACTCCATCTCCCATCTCGATGACATTCAGATAGACGGCCATGATCCGCTCCTTGCTCCAGAAGCATTCTATCAGAAATGTAAAATAAACTTCCAGGCCTTTCCTGATCCAGCTGCGCCCCTGCCAGAGAAAAACATTTTTGGCAGTTTGCTGGCTGATGGTACTGGCCCCGCGTTTATGACTGTGTGTGTCGTTATAATCAATAGCGCGTTCGATTGCCTCATAATCAAAACCGTGGTGCTTTAAAAAATTCTGATCCTCCGAGCAGACAACGGCCAGCTGGAGATCGGGAGCTATTTTATCAAAGGACACCCATTCCTTTTTCATTTTCATCTCTTTTCCATTCATCTTCTGTTCCACACAACGGCTGAGCATTAATGGAGTGACCGGCACAGGGAGCCATCTGAAAATGACAACGGAGCCTATGCTAACCACACTAAACCCGACTGTTATTTTTAAAAACAGACGCCAGATACGGGAAAACAGGTTTCGGGATTTCTCTTTCACAGATGGGTTTCCTCCTCATCATCAAACCCGGCCCGGTGAAATACGCGCGCCTGTGGAAATTCGGTTTCGACCGCATTCCTCATCCTGTCGAGCTGTAGCAGGAGCGTAATAAAATCGTCTGTATGTTCTGGGAAAATAAACTGAAGTTGCCCCCAGGCAGCAAGGGAGCGGTCGATGGCAATCAACGCCACCTTGGCTGATCCATCAGAATCGCGGGGTTCGCCGGTATGCTCCTCCTCCCCCATTTTTCCGGTAAGCGCCCGCATGAGCTTCACCCAGATCTGGGGTTCATACCAGCGGATGATTTGAAGTGCATCGCTGATCAGTTCGGCTTCGGTAAGCGCTCGTTTCCCGCCGGCATTTAGTTTAACGCGGGTGTCGAGTTCTTTTTCCTTCTCGGCAACCAGGTCCTTGTTTAGGTCGAGCCAGGATTCTGTCAGATTGCTGTATTTCCAGGCAGCAAGGGCTACGGGATGTTGCCGGGCAGCCAGTTCCAGTTCCTCGTCTCTCTTCTTGAGGTACTCCCATTGCTGATCGTTGATGGCGCCTGGCTCCGTGTCTGTTTCACCCGATATTTTGCGGATATATTCCAGAGTCTGGTTCATGACTTCGGAGAGATCGTCCCAGAATTCCCGGCTTCGGATGTCATGTGCTTCGAGGTCATCCAGTATATCATTGCCCGGTTCATCGCGTATCTCCATGGCAAAACTCCTGCATTTTCCGGTAAAGGCACAACGCTCACACCAGCGGTCGCAATAGTTATAAATGCCAGGGATCCATTTGGGATTCTCCGTTTCATTCAGACCAGCATGTTTTCGAGGAGTACTCATTGAACACAAAAATATCCATTATTCCGGATGAGGCGTATTTTTATAGGGGAATAGAATGAGCGTATGCTCACAGATCAAATCCGGGGCATTGAGCAATGTGCGAACCAGGTGTCGGAGGGGCGGTACTTCCATACGGTGTATACCCGAACATGACCTCCCGTGAATTGGAACCTCCATTCGAAAACTGCGAAACAGAATAATCGAACGAGAGGCCAAGCACCATTTTATTAAAGTACCTGAACTGGATCATCATGACAATGGCATCTCCGTAGCGGTAAGAAATCCCTACGCCCACAGCCTTGTGGTAATAGACCAGCACATTCAGATCGATGGTCGGAAAATAAGCTGCCGACGAAAGCAGCTGAAAAGAAGGGGTAACGGTCCATGCATAGTTGGGAGATGTAAACTGCCGGCCAACGGTAAAAAACAGTTCAGGGCTCAGGGTTTGTTTAACGCCAATCTCCTTGACCCCATCAATATTCACGGTGCGGTTATCCAGGACTTGTTTCGCAGCCAGGTCAAAATAAAGTCTGCGGGAAAACAGCCGGATGCCGGGGTTGAAGATCGGGAATATAAACACGGGTATGGTGGATGCAAAAGCAGGATCAAAAGAGCTTTGAAGATAATTGCTCATCCCATACGAGGTTCCGCCAACCGAAGCTCCGATGGATATATTATAGTTATGTTTCAGCCTTTTGTGCCAGGCGTACATCACCGAAACGCTTTTGGTGGCAAATATACCTTCATCATCCGATTCGACATAGGCCCCGATTCCGTGCCAGCTGTGATAAAACCCTTTTTTTCCCAATGCCCTTGATATTCCGGCAAACATGGTAACAGGAGCGCCCGGAAAACCCACCCATTGCGTTCTTCTTCCCATGATAATCTCCAACGGGCCATTTTCACCGGCATACGCTGGATTCAACCCCACATTATTGAGCATGTATTGAGAATACGAAGGTAACTGCTGGGCAAACACCCCGACAGTACACACAACCAGAAAGAAGAGTATGATGTTTGTTTTCATCTGACAATGTTCACTGATCCTTTAACAATACCGGTATTCTTGGTATTGTTCCAATCTTCATAAATAATGTAGAAATAGGTCCCACCATCCACCGGCAGACCGATGAGCGACAGTCCGCCCCAGGGAACATAGTTTCCTTTGTGTTCATAGACCACCTGACCAACCCGGTTGTAAACAGTCAATTGAAGATTGGGGTATAAAGAGGTGTTTGAAATTTCCCAGGTATCGTTGATCCCGTCGCCATTGGGTGAGAATGCTATCTCGGGGGCAGGGTCGCAGGCGCCCTGGCTTACGATAAAGGCAACAGACGTATCATGAGCACCCATATCCTGTACCGTTAAGGTATAGTTGCCCGGCCCGATATTATCAAGGCTCTGGGATGTACTGCTGTTCGTCCAGGTATAGGTATAGGGAGGAGACATCCCGCTTACCTGTACCAAAATGGATCCGCCCAGGCCACCCTCTTCTATACAGTTGGCCTTGCTCACCGTCCCCTCCACTCTCCACTGCGAAAAGCACTGAACGGTGAAGAGCTGCACGATGAGCAGTACGATGTAGCGGAACACGAGTTTTCTATTCTTCATTCACAAAATTTATCCCTGAGTTCCTGGGCCAGCAGACTGCCCATGTCTATGGCTGTTTGAATATCCGTACAGGCCCCTGCTTTATCTCCGCTCATATAGCGTGCAGTGGCCATTGAAATATAGACTTCCTTGTTTCTCGAATCGAGTTCAACAACTTTGTGGTAATCGGTCAGGGCGCCTTCATAATCACCGTTGATGTCTTTCCAATACCCGCGGCTATACCAGGCTTGTGAATACTGGGGGTTCAAGGCAATGGCCTTATCCAGGTCATCGATGGCATCTACATATTCTTCCAGGAATGCCTTGGCGAGGGCCCTGTTGTACCAGGCTTTGGCGTTGACGCTGTTTATAGAAATGGCTTTGTTCAGATCACGGATAGAACCCCGGTAATCCTGGGCCTGGGCTTTTGCACACCCTCTGATATAAAATGCATCAAAGGAGGTATGATTGACGGCAATAATCTTGTCAAGATCTGTAATGGCAGTGCGATAATTCCCATCCGTGCATTCTATCTTTGCCTTTAGATAAAGCACACTGTCATAATCTGCTTTGATGGCAAGCGCCTTCATAACCTCTGCCATCGCGGCTTTACTGTCGCCCTGCTTAAGCTGTGTTTGTGCAGCGTGATAATAATCGGCCGGGGCAGTTTGAGCGAAAGCCAAACTACGGCAGGTAAGAAAGAGATAAATGAGTACCGCGTTTTTCAAAGGAGTGGTTGGCGTGTCGTAAATATAGAAAAAAACACCGAATAACCCTGACAGGTTTTTTCGGTGTTTAATTCTTACTTTTTTTTAGCTGTAACAGCTTATCCAAGGGCTAGTTGTTCAATCTGTCCTGCAAGCTGTTTTCATACAGGTCACGTCCTTCTTTTACCGAACCCAGCGACTCACCATCCACGATCATTTCCTTACCCTTGATAAACCCGAGCTTGGTAAACTTGATGCCGTGTTTCCGGATCTCATCCACCAGCTTTACCTCATCCTCCTTACGAGCACTGACTACCACGCGTCCCTGGGCTTCTCCAAACAGGAATGCATCCTTGCGGATGTTTTTATCGCTGTTCACTTCAAACCCCAGACCGGCCACAAAGGCTGATTCGGCAAGGGTAACAAAGAGTCCTCCATCAGACACGTCATGGGCGGAGAGTATCAGGTTTGAACGGATCAGCGCTTTGAGGGCCTGATGCACGGCATATTCTTCATCCAGATTAAAATACGGGGCGGGGGTATTTTTTACCTGGTGCCAGGAGTAGAGGTATTCGGATGAAGCAATACAATCTCTGGAATCGCCCAGCATGTATATAAAATCGCCCTCGTGTTTAAAACCAAGGGTCATGAATTTTTCCTTATCGTCGAGAACACCCAGCATGCCAATGGTTGGAGTGGGAAACACAGGCCCCTCGAACGAACTTTGGTTATAAAAGCTCACGTTACCGCCGGTAACCGGAGTCTGAAACTTAAGACATGCGGCGCTCATCCCTTTGATGGCCCCAACAAACTGCCAATACACTTCGGGATTGTATGGGTTTCCAAAGTTGAGACAATTGGTGATGGCGCTGGGCTCGCCCCCACTGCATGTAATGTTACGTGCGGCTTCGGCAACGGCTATGGCACAACCGATCTCGGGATCCGCATTTACATAACGGGAGTTGCAATCTATTTTCAGGGCTATGGCCTTGTTGGTTCCTTTAATATTTACGATCGCGGCATCGCTCGGGGCATTGGTACTCATATTGACCGTGCCCACCATAGAGTCATACTGGTTATAGACCCAACGCTTGGATGCAATGTTTGGGTTTTCGAGCAGGAAGTTCGCAACGGCCTTCAGGTCTGTAGGCTCGGCAATACTGTCGAGTTTAAATTTTTTCGATTCTGCGTAATAAGCAGGTTCTTTGTATTCACGTGTATAGACCGGAGCTCCTCCACCCAACACCAGGGTATCGCCAGGCACATCGGCCACCAGTTCAGCATGCATATAGTAATGGAGCCGGTTTCCAGCCGTGACTTCGCCAATCTGGACACAGTTCAGGTCCCATTTTTCAAAAACGGCATTCACCTTTTTTTCCATCCCCTTTTTCACCACAATGAGCATCCGTTCCTGCGATTCAGAAAGCAGGATTTCAAAAGGCAGCATATTCGCCTGACGGGTGGGTACTTTGTCGAGCCAAATTTTCATCCCATGTTCGCCCTTGGCGCTCATCTCCGATGTAGAACAAATGATACCGGCGGCGCCCATATCCTGCATGCCAATGACAGCCCCTGTGCGGATCACTTCGAGCGATGCTTCCAGCAAAAGCTTTTCCTGAAATGGATCGCCTACTTGCACTGCAGGCAGGTCTTTTGCCGAATCTTCGGTAATATCGGCCGAAGCAAAGGTAGCCCCGTGAATCCCGTCTTTACCGGTAGACGACCCCACAATGAACACCGGATTACCTACCCCATACGAGGTAGCCGAAGCCGTTTCGCCGGCCTTGACCAGCCCTGCGCTCATGGCATTTACAAGCGGATTGGTATTGTAACATTCATCAAAAAACACTTCTCCTCCAACGGTTGGTATCCCGAAGGCATTTCCGTAATCGCCTATTCCTTTCACCACGCCTCGGACGAGCCATTTGGTCTTGTCGAGTTTCAGATCGCCGAAACGCAGGGAGTTTAATTGGGCAATAGGTCTGGCGCCCATGGTAAAGATATCGCGGTTTATGCCCCCTACCCCGGTGGCAGCTCCCTGATATGGTTCAAGGGCCGAAGGGTGGTTGTGCGATTCGATCTTGAATGCAACACCCAGTCCATCGCCAATATCCACCAGACCTGCATTTTCTTCACCGGCTTTGGCAAGCATGTGCGGGCCGTCTTTGGGAAGGGTCTTTAGCCAGAGGATTGAATTTTTGTACGAACAATGTTCGCTCCACATCACTGAATAGATACTCAGTTCGGTAAAGTTAGGGACACGTCCAAGTATGCTTTTTATTTTTTCAAATTCCTCGGGCAGCAGCCCAAGTTTTTTTGCAGTATCGAGGGTCGGTAAAACTTCGTTCTTGGTTGAGGTCATCACGTTATTTTTAAGGAGGAGAGCAAATTTACTCATCCGCCACCAGCAGGGGCCGAAAAATGCGTTTAATTTTCAACATTGCCCGGATACATGACCAATTCGTTAATTAAATACATTATTTACATGAAAAATTTAAAATTACGGTTCAAAATCGCTGTAAAATCCTCCTTTTTCAATACATGGAAGCCGGGCTGTTGTCATCGCCAAGCACTCCCTTTTGTTGTTCAACCAACCTGAGTTTCCATCAACTTTTGTATTGTATTCTTGCTGATCCTTCAGACAATCAGCAGACTTCTTCTATCTTTGGCCCCGATTCACCATGGAGATCTTACTGACGCTTACCTACCTCTTCCTTTTTATCTTTCTGATCTTCCGGATCCCCTTTTTTAAAACAGAAGGACTTAATCCAACCGGAATATCCATCATCCTGTGTCTTAAAGTGTTCTTTGGGCTGATCCTTTGGGCCATCTATTCCTTTTATTACAAAGACCGGAGCACTGCCGATATCTTCAAATATTTTGACGACAGCAAAATCATGTTCGATGCCATTCATACACAGCCATCCGACTATTTCAGGATGCTCTTTGGAATCGGCAACAATACCCCCCATTTCGATCCATACTATCTGAAAATGAACAACTGGGCCCGTCAATACGAAAGCAATTTGTATAACGACAGCCATACCATTATCCGTTTCAATGCCCTGGCCCGGCTTATTTCGTTGGGATATTATCAGGTGCATGCCGTCATTCTTTCTTTTCTTTCTTTAACCGGGCTGGTGGCCTTATACAAGTGTTTTGCTCCGATGCTGCCCGGCAGGAAGAAATGGGTGATCGGGTGTGTGTTTCTGTTCCCATCGGTACTCTTCTGGGGATCGGGCGTGTTGAAGGAAGGGATTTTGTTTTTAGGGCTGGGTATGCTTGTCTATTATTGGTTTAAGCTTTGGAAGGGTGAAAACCCAGCGCTAAGCCTGTTTTGGATTGTGATAAGTGTGATCCTGTTGCTGGTTACAAAATTCTATATCCTGGTATCGATTGCTCCCGGTTTGCTTTTTATTGCCTGGATCGTTCGGGGAGGAAACAAGCATCTGCTGATTAAGTTCGGAGCTGTCATGGTGTGTTATGCCGGTCTGGGTCTGGGAGTCAGGTATTTTGCCCCGAACTATGATCCGATAGAGGTTTTATCGATCAAACAACGCGACTTTTCATGTCTTGCACGGGGAGGAGCGCTTTTGCGTTGCGATACAGCGATGGTCTACCTCACGCTCGATCAACGCAAAGTTGATCTTGATCAGATCGGGGCTTCAAAAACCTATCATATCAAACAAGGCACATCCTTGGTTTATTGGCACGACTATTCTTCGGATGAGGATACGCTCTTTGGAAAACAAGGTCCGGCACAAGCCGTTTTTACAATCGATAAAGACATGGAACGTTCTGGAAGCCTCATCACCATGAAGCCCCTGGAACCTACCGTATCCTCTGTGCTGAGCCATACCCCGATGGCACTGGTTAACACCTTGTTCAGACCCCTGCCTACCGAAGCCCGCAGCCCCCTGCTCCTGATGCCTGCACTTGAGATCATTGCCTACTCGGTGTTTATCCTGTTTTGTCTGCTGTTCCACCGTAAAAAGGGCGCCGGTATGGAGTACCTGCTGTTTTGTCTTTCCTTCGTTTTTATTCTGTATCTCATCACCGGTCTGACCACACCCGTGCTTGGTGCGATTGTAAGGTACAAAGTCCCGGGTATTCCCTTTTTACTGCTGGGTTTTTTGTTTTTGCTGGATGAAGAGAAGCTGATGAAGCGGTTTCGGGTTTTGAAGAGGATGAAGGAGTGAATTCTATGCCTTGTCTATCTATCCTGTTTTCCCAGATTAACCGATTGAAACTGTGTGGCAAATGCTTAGATTTGTTAAGACATTAAGAAAACGAGATGTATATAAAATCTGCAGAAATAACAAACATTCGCTCGGTCGAAAAGTTCAAGATTGAATTCAGTAATCCGGCCGGATGGCATGTATTAATCGGAGATAACGGAGCCGGGAAATCAACGATCATTCGTTCAATTGCACTGGCTCTTGTAGGGCCGGAAGAAGCATTGGGGTTGCGTGCAGATTGGAAGGACTGGCTAAATCGGCAATCGGAAGAAGGAGAAATTATCCTCTCGATTGAATCGGGAGATATGGATCAGCATTCAGGCCAAAGCGCGAAACTAAAAAACAAGTTCATACCCAATATCATTTCATTTAAAAAAAACAAAGAAGCAGTTTCATTCACAACCAATAAAACAAAAAAAACGGAAAACGGCACGCAAAAAGCAGCAAACGGCGTGCCTGATCCCATGAGATTTAACTGGGGGCATGGAAAGGGATGGTTTTCCGTTGCGTATGGACCGTATAGAAGATTTGCCGGAGGGAATCAAGAATGGACAAAGGTATATTATACCCAGCCCAAACTGGGTGCACATCTTTCCGCATTCGGGGAGGATGTCGCGCTAACCGAGGCAATCGAATGGTTGGTCAAACTTAATTATCAGCAATTAGAAGGTGATACATCGGCAGGGATCATCATTCAGGATATTCAAAAACTAGTCAATTCAGCTGACTTTCTTCCGCACAAGGCTGAAATTGAAAGCATAAGCTCAGAAGGTGTTATGTTTAAAGACGGCAACGGGTCGTTCATTCATGTAAATCAGTTAAGTGATGGATATCGTTCCATATTAAGTATGACTTTTGAGCTCATCCGACAATTAGTCAGGGTATACAGTCCGGATGAGGTATTTAAAGCTATCCGAAGCGGTGTCATGAAAATTGACATGCCTGGTGTGGTACTCATTGATGAAATTGATGCGCACCTGCACCCTACCTGGCAAACCCGTATCGGGCAATGGTTTACTAAGTATTTTCCTCAAATCCAATTCATTGTGACAACCCACAGCCCTTTAATCTGTCGTGCGTGTGAAAAAGGATCGATTTGGCGTTTAGCTGCACCTGGCACTGAAAATGTATCGGGTGAAGTAAAAGGGATTGAAAGGAATCAATTAATTTTTGGAAACGTTTTGGATGCATATGGAACTGAAATTTTTGGAACAGAAGTAACGATCAGTAAAGAATCTGTGGAAATGAAAGAAAAACTGGTTGCGCTAAACAACAAAAATGAACTAAATCCGCTCCCTGACTCAGAAATGAACGAATTAAAGCAACTCAGACTTATTTTTTCAACAGATGCTCCAACTTCCCTCTGATACTATTCAGGACGCTTCTGTAACTCATCTGCGTTCTGTTCAGAATAAAATTGTCAATGAGGCTACATTTGAGCTACAAGTCAAGAAGGCAGAATCAACGTGGAAGAACAAGAACTCCGGAAGAGGAAGAGCCCCTTTTGTTGACATCAAGAGCACGCTCAAAAACATGTGTATTGGCATTGAAATTTGTGTCTATTGTGAACAAAATGAAGCAACAGATATCGAGCACATTTATCCAAAAAAACTTTATCCTGAAAAGGCCTTTTCGTGGGAAAATTATGTACTGGCATGTGGCAAGTGTAATACACACCACAAATCTGACAAGTTTTCCATCTTTCATCCTGCCAACTCAACTTCTGAAGTAGATATTACTCCTCCAAGAGGAATATACGTCAAACCACCGAATGATGATGCCTTGTTCATCAATCAGCGTACGGAGGATCCGATGGAGCTATTAGAACTTGATCTCGTTTTAAACCTCTTTGTCTTTACTGAAAAATATCCGCCTGGTACCCGGGAGTATAAAAAGGCAGCATACACGAAAGATTTGTTAGGACTGAATACCAGAGGTTCATTGGTTGCAAACAGAAAAAATGCCGCGCACTTTTTCATATCCCGGCTTGAAAAATATTGTAAGGCTAAGTCTTCCACAAATTTCAGGGAATTAATTCTTTTGGATCCAGACAACTGGGGCCATATTGATCAAACGCTGAGCTTTATGGTTGAGAAGCACCGGATTATGGAGGCAATAAAAAAAGACCTTTTAAGTAATACACACCGAACCGTGTGGAAAGAATTGATCAGACAACGGTTAAAACTACCAAGAACAAATTCGCTATTAGATGCTGCTCCCGAGGCATTAAGCTGGATGTAATACAACTGAATACAAAATTCAAAAGATTACAACACACGCTCATCATTTCATTTACCAGAGACAATTAAACGCTTCAAAGTCGCGGGTATTCCCTTTTTACTGCTGGTTTTTTTGTTTTTGCTGGATGAGGAGAAGCTGATGAAGCGGTTTCGGGTTTTAAAGAGGATGAAGGAGTGAGAGAAGATTGAGCTCCCCCTTTAAAACACGAATAGAAGTTGCATAACTTTTACATCCTTCCAACAAATAAAGCCTTTGCCCATTAAAAGTCAGTTGCTGAGGCCTGAAAGTCAGAGGTCACCCGCGAAACTTAGTACTACGTCGCAGGAAAGTCCTCTGTCGCCCGAGAAACTTTCGAGGGCACCCACGAAATGTTCGTTGGCGCCCACTAAACTTTCGTGGGTGCCCACGAAAAGTCATACGGCGCCAACTAAACTTTCGAAGGCGCCCACGAAAGTTCTGACGACACCCTCGAAACTTACTCTGGCGTCAGAGAAAACTCCGGGAGTGCCGGCGAAAAGTCCAACGTCGCCCGCGAAACTTTCGAAGAGGCCAGCTGAAACTCAGACGATGAATTCGAAAACTCCGCGGATCGCCCCGAAAACCAGAAAACTGATTTTCATTCTCTCCACATCAAACCCGTACTATGGGTCATAAACATCTGTTTTTTAGCCGATTACAACAGTCATTCTTTTTATCTTCCCTGCTGATTATTTTTCTACATTTGATCCCCTGAAGACAAAACCAACCCCGGTTGGAGGAATGCAACGGCTTGTTTTTGACCCTTTAAATAACCTGAAATGAATTTTAACACCCTGTTCCGTAAAAAAACAGTAGAAAACATCTTAAAACAGGTTGCCAAAGACGGAGCCGATCATCATGCCGCAGGTCTGACCAAGACCCTGGGGGTGAAAGATCTTACTGCATTTGGTATAGCCGCCATTATCGGGGCCGGTATCTTTAGTACCATTGGTCAGGCCAGTTTCGACGGAGGCCCGGCCGTTATCTTCCTTTTTCTGTTTACTGCCATTGCCTGCGGTTTTGCCGCCTTTGCCTATGCCGAATTTTCGAGCATGGTGCCTGTATCGGGTAGCGCTTATACTTATTCGTATGTGGCTTTTGGTGAATTGATAGCCTGGATCATTGGCTGGGCCCTGATTATGGAATATGGCATCGGTAACATTACCGTAGCCATCAGCTGGTCTGATTATTTTACCGGGCTCATCAACAGCAGCGGAGGCCATGTGCCTGCCTGGATGACCATGGATTATCTCACGGCCAGCACAGGCTTTAGCGATGCGCAAGCCTTGATCCACAAAGGCATTCCGTTTGCCAAACTGAACGATGGCCTGCAGGCTGCTTATACTGCCTGGATGAGCGCCCCTACCCTGGGCGGGTTTCATTTTGTGGCCAATCTGCCGGCCCTGGGCATCATCATCTTTATCACCTGGCTGGTGTACAGAGGCATGAAGGAAAGCCGGAATGCGGCCAACCTCATGGTTGTCATCAAACTTTCGGTGGTGCTGCTCATCATTGCCATCGGTATTTTTTATGTCGATACCAAAAACTGGCACCCCTTTGCCCCCCACGGCATAGCCGGGATCCTGAAAGGGGTATCAGCCGTATTTTTTGCCTATATCGGGTTTGATGCCATCTCTACCACGGCCGAAGAATGCAAGGACCCTCAACGCGATTTGCCAAGAGGCATGATGTGGGCCATCATCATCTGTACGGTGCTTTATATAATCATTGCATTGGTGCTCACCGGTATGGTGAAGTATGACAAGCTTGGCGTAGGCGATCCGCTTTCTTTTGTCTTCCAAAGTCTGAACATGAAATGGCTTTCGGGCATCATTGCCGTGAGCGCCGTAGTGGCCATGGCCAGCGTACTGCTTGTATTCCAGCTTGGGCAGCCCCGTATCTGGATGAGCATGAGCCGTGACGGGTTGCTGCCAAAGATCTTTTCGCGCATCCACCCCAAGTTTCATACCCCTTCGTTTGCCACCGTTGTTACCGGTTTTGTGGTGGCCATTCCCTGTTTGTTCATGAACCTGGTGATGGTGACCAATCTGTGCAGCATCGGCACCCTGTTTGCCTTTGTACTTGTTTGTGCCGGTGTGCTCAAACTTCAGAACGACCCTACAGCGCCCAGGGGCAAATTCAAGACCCCCTATATCAATGCCAAATACATAGCCCCTGTGCTTGTCATTGCCAGCGTCATCTCGCTTTGGCACTGGAACCACGATGATATGGTTGATTTTTTCAAAGGCCGTACACTAAACACGCCCCAGGGTTTTGTAACCGTTGCTTCGCCCGATGAATTAAAAGGCATACAGGAGGCAGCCAAAACAAAGATCCTGCCCACCTTCCCGATTTCGCAAAGCAAGGACTCTACCCAGGCCCAGCTCGAGACCTTGCAGCCCGATCAGTTCAAGGCATTGCTCAAAGAATCGGCATACTCGGATGCCGCCAAGTACAAAGGCTTCTGGGATGCCACTACTGAAAACATACCGATGTGGATTTTTATCTTCATCTCCATTGCGCTTGCCGTCTGGTGTTACCGGTGCAGCCTGTCGCTCATCCCTGCCCTGGGCCTGATCAGCTGTTTGTATATGATGGCGGAGATCGAACTCAAAAACTGGATCGGGTTTGGAATCTGGCTGATCCTGGGCCTGGTTATTTATTTTACCTACAGCATCAAAAACAGCAAACTGAGGATACAGGCTGAATAATCTGGATTGATCTGCAAAGAGCCAATCCCGGCCTGGGTGCATTTTGACAAAACAAACAAAACCATGATTGTATTCATCACAGGGGCCACAGCAGGATTCGGGAAAGCCACAGCCCAACTCTTTGCCCGCAACAAATACAATGTCATCATTACCGGCCGGCGCCGTGAACGTCTGGAGGCATTGGCTGCTGAACTCCATGCAAACCATCAGATCGAAGTCCTTACGCTTTGCTTTGATGTCAGACATTCGGATGAAGTAAAAAAGGCCATTGATTCCATACCCGAAAAATGGAGAGCCATTGATATACTGGTTAACAACGCAGGTCTTGCCGTTGGCGTCAACCCCATTCAGGAGGGTGTTATCGACGATTGGGACCGCATGATTGACACCAATGTAAAAGGACTGCTCTATATGACCCGCAACATTGCCCCCCTGATGATAGGTAACGGCAAAGGACATATCATCAATATCGGGTCTATTGCCGGCAAGGAAGTTTACGCCAACGGCAATGTATACTGTGCCAGCAAATATGCCGTCGATGCACTGAACAAAAGCATGCGCATTGATTTGTTGCCTTATGGAATACGGGTTACCTCCATCAGTCCGGGTCTGGCCGAAACAGAGTTTTCGATCGTGCGTTTTAAGGGAGATGCAGAGCGGGCAAAAAATGTGTATAAAGGAATTGACCCGCTTACGGCTGTGGATATTGCCGATGCCATCTACTGGGCTGCAACACGCCCTGCCCATGTAAACATCCTCGATATTGTGATGACCGCCGGGGCTCAGGCAAATACAACAACGTTCATCCGAAAGAATGCCTAGGCGGATGCACTTGCAAGAACGAATTTTGATCAGCTGCTCATGAAACTATTCATCGATCCCGATATCCGTAAAGCCTCTACCCTGCCTTCTGAGTTCTATCTTTCTGTTGATTCCTTCAAGACATCAGCCGATCTGATCTTCGCCAGGACCTGGCAGATCCTTGCTGATACCGATGAGCTTAAGCTTGCAGGAGCCCTCGTACCCAAAACAATGCTGCCAGGTTTTGTAGACGAACCCCTCGTCTTTACGCGCGACAAACAAGACAACATCCGCTGCCTCTCGAACGTATGTACACACCGCGGAAACCTGTTGATTGAACACCCCTGCACCGATACCCAGATCAGATGCAGGTATCACGGGCGCAGGTTTGAGCTGGATGGCACCTTTAAACACATGCCCGAATTTGATCAGGCCGAATGTTTTCCAACAAAAAAAGACAACCTGCCCAAAGTTGCCACGGGGGCCTGGGACCGCTTTTTGTTTGCATCCATCAACCCTGCCTGCCCGCTCGATGAACTGATCGGAGAAATGAAAAAGCGGCTCTCGTTTCTTCCGTTAAATGAATTCAAACATACCCCCGAACACTCCCGCGACTATCTGGTAAAGGCAAACTGGGCGCTTTACTGCGAGAATTACCTCGAAGGGTTTCACATCCCTTTTGTGCACGAATCGCTCAACAACATCATCGATTACAATACCTATACAACTGAATTATACCGCTATTCAAGCCTGCAGCTTGCCCTTTCAAAAGGAGGTGAACCCGTGTTTGAGCTCCCGAAAAATTCGCCCGATTATGGCAAAGAGGTGATTGCGTATTACTATTGGGTTTTCCCAAATATGATGTTCAATTTTTATCCCTGGGGTTTATCACTAAATATCATCCGCCCGATCGGGCCCGCTCTTACCAAGGTTTCGTTCATGACCTATATCTGGGACCAGGCCAAATTCGACTCCGGATCGGGCGATATGCTTGACAAGGTAGAGCGTGAAGATGAGGCAGTGGTCGAAAATGTTCAACGCGGGATCCGCTCCCGGCTGTATGAAAATGGCCGGTACTCGCCCACCCGCGAAACGGGCACACATCATTTTCACCGGCTGATTGCAGCGTTTATGAATACGCCCGTTCAGGATTCAACCCCGGCCGGTTGATGTCAGAAACACCCTTTAACCATGAAACATATTTTACTTTTCTGTTTGCCTCTGCTGATTTATTCCTGTTCTACCCGCCAGAAGACAAAGGCTGATCTGATCGTTCACAATGCAGTGATTTATACCGTCGATCAGAAATTCAACACGGCTCAGTGTCTGGTTGTAAAAGATGGAAAAATTATGGCCGTAGGGAAAGATGATTCCATTCTCTCCCGGTTTGATGCCACCCAGGTTGTGGATGCAAACGGAAGCGCCATCGTACCGGGCTTTATTGATGCACATTGTCATTTTTATGAGTATGGAAGAAGCCTGGAAGAAGTAGATCTGGTCGGTACGCATTCGTTTAATGAAGTCATAACCCGTATTCGGGGTTTTGTAAAAGACCATCCCGATCTGCTTACCGATAAAAACGGAAAAAGCAACTGGATCATGGGCCATGGCTGGGATCAAAACAATTGGCCGAGCAAGGAATTCCCCGAACGTAAAGCGCTCGATTCGCTCTTCCCACACACACCTGTTTATCTCAGCCGCATTGATGGGCATGCCGCACTGGTCAATGGCGAAGCATTCAGACAGGCGGGAGTAAACGAGTGGAAAATTGTTGAAGGAGGAAGCATAAAGCTACGTGGCCGGTGGAAAGATGTACGGTGTGAGGATTTAATACAACCCGCAAAAGTGGAGTTTGAATTTTTATCGGGAGTGCTGGTTGACAATGCAATGAACCTGGTAAACAAGGTACTGCTACATCCTTCAAAAACAGATATGAAAAAGGCATTGCTTGATGCCCAGCGTAACTGTCTTGCCGTAGGTTTGACAACAGTTGATGATGCCGGTCTGGAGAAAGAAGTGGTCGACCTGATGGACCAGCTCCAAAAAGATGGGGAATTAAAGATGCGGGTCTATGCCATGCTCACCCCAAACGCCGAAAATCTGGGGTATTACCTGACCCACGGGCTTTATAAAACAGAACGGATGAACATACGCTCATTCAAGTTTTATGCCGATGGGGCCCTGGGCTCCAGAGGGGCCTGTCTGCTCAAACCCTATACCGACAAACCCGATCAACAGGGCTTTCTGTTAAACAAACCCGAGTATTACCGGAAGATGGCCGTTGAAATGTTCCGCAAAGGATTTCAGATGAACACCCATTGTATCGGCGATTCGGCTGTACGCCTCCTCCTCCATGTGTACGACGAGATCTTTAAAGATTATGTGCAAAAAGGCGGACATCTGCACCTGAACCCACGCTGGAGGATAGAACATTTTCAGGTGACTACCGCAGCAGACATCGCCCTCCTGAGAAGCTACGGCAGACAGCAGATTTCGCCCATTCCTTCGGTACAACCTACCCATGCCACCTCAGATATGTCGTGGGCAGGATCAAGACTGGGCAAAGAAAGACTGAAATATGCCTATGCCTATAAAGACCTGAAAGATGCCGCCGGGATGGTTGCACTGGGAACAGATTTCCCGGTTGAAAACATCAGCCCTTTCAAAACATTTTATGCAGCGGTGAACCGTACCGACAGCACAGGTTCGCCAGCCGGAGGGTTTCAACCCGAGAATGCCCTGAGCCGTGAAGATGCCCTCCGCGGAATGACCATCTGGGCTGCCTATGCCAATTTTGAGGAAAAAGAAAAAGGCAGCCTCGAACCCGGAAAATACGCTGATTTTGTGATACTGAGTGCAGACCTCATGAAAACAAACGCCGCCGGTCTGCCTGCAATCTCTGCAATGGCCACCTATATCAATGGCGAAAAGGTTTTCGGGAAATGAGGTGATCAGGGGTCTTGAACCTTAAAGGGATAGCCAGATTATCCGGCATTCTCCTCCCAAAACACACAACGTATGTTCTTTTTCACGACATTCGTGCAAGTGATCAATATGCTCCGAACTTATTCACGTAACCTGGTCCTTCAGTTTCTCTTTGTGCTTCTGAGTAGCACAAGCTTTGCCCAGTTCGACAAACCCGGGGTGCTACACAAGATTAAGTATCAGCTCTCGGTACTGGGTGTGGTGAGCGCCTATATAAACGATTACAGGGTTACTACCAACACCTCCTCTGGGCCAGGTATTGGCGCCAACTTCAAAGCCGAAATTCCGCTGGTCAAAGGCATCAAGTTTATGCCCGGCATAGAAGCCCTTGCGCAAGGCGTCAGCTTCGATTCTTATTATTTCTCTCCCGGGTATTCTCAAGTGTTCGATGGGAATTATAGCTATCACCATGAGATCCGGACTTCTGAACTGGGTCTTCCCCTGCTGTTTAAAATCAACATGCTCCTCAAGGAGGAGGTTTTGGCAAACAACATCTACTTCACCGTTGGCTGGGAACCCAAATACAACCTCAATGCCCATACCACCATTACCAAGGATGCCGACGGAAGCCTGCTCTACGACGGCAAAATAGACCTTCCGTACGAAAATTATTTTATTTCATCCGAAATCGGAAACTATGTGGTTGGAGGAATAGGCTACAACCACAATTTCCTTCCCGGAAAACATTCAGTAGTCTTTGATCTCACCTACCGGTATGGGCTATCTCGTTATGTGTATACAGGGTATGACAATAGTAATTACATTCTCTTTAAAAACACCAACATCAGTATCAGCATTGGTTATCGTTTCTGAGCGGCCAGGAACTGATATTTTATCCAATCACACACTTCGGGCTTCATAGCCGCGAGATCAAGCTTTCCGTTGAAATCTTTTGAGAAATGTTGCCCTCATCAACAGAATATCCACCTAACTTGCTGATCCTTAACAACCCCTTCTCATGAACTATCGTTTGCCCCTTTTTCTCCCATTCACATTCCTCGTTCTAAACGGTAACATTGCGCTAAAGGCACAGGAAATTAAGTTGACAAGCGCCAATCCAATCGTCGTTAACTACAACGAAGTGGTTGATTTTGCCAGACTGTCGGCCCGCAATATAAAGGAGGCATCAACCTGGTATATTGAGGAAGCAAAAGCATCAGACAAGCGGATCAATTCACTGAACGATTCAAAACGCACCTTTGAGAACACCATAGCAGATCTTGAACAGGCACGTACACTGCTTGATCAGGCAGCCTCCGTCTACGAAGTTATTTCAAGCGCTTCACCCGACAAAGCAATACGCGATGCGGCCACTGCAGCCTCACAGGATATTTCTGATTTTCAAACCCAACAGAACCTCGATGAATCATTATACAAGGCAGTAAAAGCCTATGCACAAAGCCCGGCGGCCAAGAACCTTATCGGAGAACGCAACTACTATCTCAAAAAAATAATCACGGAATACGAGCGTAACGGGTTTGCCCTGACTCCTGACAAACGTGATACACTCAAAAAAATAAACAACCAGATCCAGGAACTGAGCATACACTTTGGAAGGAACATCGCTCAGGACAATCCCACGCTTACGTTAACAGAATCTGAAATGAATGGAGTGCCTGCTGATATCCGTAAAGCCACACAACAAACCGATGGATCTTACAAGATCAATGTCAGCAACCCCATTTATATCCCCTTCATGAGTTATGCAAAGAATGCCGAGGCACGCAAACGCGTCTATTTACTCAAGATGAATGTGGCAGCCCCCCAAAACGAGACGCTGCTCGCTGAGATACTCAGGCTCCGTGCAAAGAAAGCTACCCTCTTAGGACATGAGACTTACGCCGACTATGCCACCGCAAGCATCATGTCTAAAAACAAGAAAGCCGTATGGGATTTTGAAAACAATCTAAAAACAGAGCTTCGTCCAAAAATCCTCTCCGAATACAAAGAACTGCTCGATTTAAAAAGCGCGGAAACCGGGAAAAAAGAATTCGTAATCTTCCCGTATGATGTTTCCTATTACACCACAAAACTGCTCGACGAAAAGTACAAGGTTGATGAGGATAAGGTAAAAGAATATTTTGAGCTCCAAAATGTGATCAAGGGACTGTTTGCCGTGTATCAGCGCATCTACAACCTCACTTTTACAGAAGACAAACACCCCAGCGTATGGCACCCGGATGTGCAGGCTTTCAGCGTGACAGACAATGCTACGCAGAAACTGATCGGTTATTTCTATCTCGATTTATACCCGCGCGACAACAAGTACAAACACGCTGCTTGTTTCCCCATTACAGCTGCCCGCACAACTGCAGCGGGAAGACACCTTGCCTCTGCTACCTTGATCTGTAACTTCCCCAAGCCTACGGCCGATCAGCCTTCGCTCATGCCACATTCAGAAGTGCAGACCCTCTTCCACGAGTTTGGGCACCTGATGCACGCCATGGTGAGTGAAACCGAACTCGGACAACTTTCGGGCACCAATGTAGTCACCGATTTTGTAGAAGCCCCCTCACAGATTATGGAAAACTGGGTATGGAACAAACAAGTGCTCTCCTTGTTTGCCAAACATTACAAAACCGGTGAAATGATCCCTTCCGAGCTGTTGGACAAAATGATCGCTTCAAAAAACGCAACGTCGGGTCTTCTCACCTTGCAACAGATATTTTATGGAAGCTTTGATTTCACCTTGAATGATGGATTCAAGATCAGTGATGAACAGAGTGTTTCAAACCTCGTAAAACAAATCCAGAACAGTACTACGCTATACCCCTATGTGGATGGAGCCCATTTCGAATGTAATTTCGGTCACCTGACAGGTTATGGCTCTCAGTATTATGGATACCTCTGGTCGCTTGTCTACGCCCAGGACATGTTTTCGGTATTTGCCGGCGATCCGCTTTCGGCCGAAACAGGAAACAGGTTCAGACGTACCGTACTGGCCAAAGGAGGAAGCGATGATGCAATCAACCTGGTAAAAAACTTTTTAGGGAGAGAACCGGATGACAAGGCGTTCCTGAAAAATTTGGGATTATAAAAAATCCGTATTCGTTCAAACAGCGTGATCGCATGAATGCATGTAGGACTACTATTCTTTTCGTCTCGATGCTTACTCTTTCGGGTTGTGATTATCGAACAAAATTTAACGAAGAAGAGTGGAAATTCGAAGGAGATGGCTTTACGCCTTACCGCCAGGACATGTTATCCGACCTCGTGATGAATCACAGATTAGTTGGACTAACCTATTCAGAATTAATCACCCTTCTCGGACCGACACCACCCGGTGACGAGGGCGGTATAGTCTCCTACCAGGTGTCCATCCATTATGCCGGAATAGACCCTGATTATGGGGTGTATCTAAGGTTCACCTACACCCGTGATTCAGTAATTACATCCTGCAAAATCGATGACTGGCATAAATGACGGTTATTTAGAATCCATCTGAAGAATCTATTCCCTTCAATCCTTCGAGCCTCTTCTCTGCCCGACTGCCCGAGGGAGGAGATACGGGGGAGGTTCGTATTGAAAAAACAAGTCCCTACTGCTTTTCAGCCGAAACCTTTGTCTCCTTTGACGGAGCATTGCTCTTGATCAATGTTTCCAGTTGAACCATGCGTTCGAGTATAGCCTTTCGGTCTGAAACCGATTCTGCATTTTCTTTCTTGAGCTGATCTACTTCGGCTTTGAGCGTATTGATAGCCTCTACACTTAACTTAAGTTCAGCGGTTCTTTTTTCGAGGGCTTGTATGGCCAGCATGTTGATACCCGAGATATCAGAAGTAGTAATGGTGGTATCGTTGCCAATGCCTGCCAATTTAAATGCAGCATAAAAATCCTGCGCCATCGGGCCCAGGTGGCGTACAGACTTATCCTGACTTATATAGTTCCACTCAGGAATCGGCATGGCCTTGATCTGAGAGAGCACATATTCTCCGCTCACTACTTTAAAATTTTCTTTCAGCCTCCGGTCTGAAACCGCAGCCCAGGCGCCTGCTCCTGCGGCAAGCGTAACACCCGTAGTGTGTAATGAATTGGTCATAAAACCGGCCCCTCCCGATGCGCAGACCATAAATTGATTTGCCGCTGTAGACGTAACAGGCAAGGCCCCAGCCCCATCCTGAAAAATAAAACAGCCAGCCATGCTTGCGGTAGCATTGGTTCCCAGGGCAACAGAACCGGCACCCTGAGCAGTGGTATTCAAACCCATGGCAACACTGTTGGCCCCAATGCTTGCATCATCCCATTGTGTTCCGGCAACGCTTCCCGCTCTAAATGCTGCTTTGGCCGGGCACCACATCATCCGCGTTCCTGCTCCTGCAATGGGGGTAACACCCGATGTTCCGTCAAAAAGAACAGAACCATTAGCTACCTGAAGATTAGCAACGGCAGGAACACTTACCGTTCCGATACCTATTCCGAGCTTTCCCTGAAAAAAAGAAAGCGAGTTGGTTACCGAAAGCGATGCATCCCCATAAAGATAATACCCGCCAACAGCCCTCGTCATAAACTGATTCGATGCCCCGATCGACAAACTCGCGGTGGTTGATTGGTCGCCAAACACAAACGAACCTACATTGCCTCCGGTCGTTGCATTCGATCCAAGCGCAACCGAACCTGTACCCGATGCGGTGGTGATGTAGCCCATGGCAACCGAATAATCGCCGCTGGCAATGCTGTTGTATCCTTCGGCAAATGCGCCATTTCCGCTTGCATTTGGGCTTATGCCCAGTGCAGATGCATTCGGGCCGGAGGCTATGGCATCACGTCCAAAAGCGGTACTGTTCATCCCTATGTTTGCACTATCCCAGGCCGTTGTAGTTACACTCCCTGCTCTGATGGCCGCCTTGGTAGGGCACCACATCAAGCGTGTGCCTCCTCCCGAGGTAGGCGTTTGACCGGCTACACCATCAAACAGCGCGGCTCCTCGGGTTATATGCAACAGGGCTAAAGGAGTTGGTTGGTTAATACCCACGTTTGCGCCATTATTAAAAATATTGCTGCTGTTAACCACCCAGTTTGTACCATTCCAGTAGGTGGTATTCCCGGCTGCGCTTCCGGGAGGTAAACCAGGCGCACCCTGAGGACCAGTCGGACCAGCCAGCCCTACTGTTCCTGTCGGCCCGGTGGCCCCAGTTGAACCGGTTAGTCCTGTCGGGCCCGTAACACCGTTCGATCCATTGGTTCCATTACTTCCAGCAGTACCGTTGACTCCGGTAGGACCGGTGGCTCCCGTCAAGCCATTCGCACCATTGTTTCCTGTCAGACCGGTTGCCCCGGTGGCTCCCGTCACCCCGGTGGTTCCGTTAGTTCCATTCGAACCTGCCAGACCCGTGGGGCCGGTTGCTCCATTCGTGCCATTTGTTCCATTGACACCAGCTGTTCCTGTGACCCCGGTAGTTCCGGTCGGGCCATTTACACCCGTTGCACCGGTTGGCCCTGTTACGCCTGTTGTTCCTGCAGGCCCTGCCGGACCAACAGGACTATTTGTTGCATAAAGCGCATAGGGTACAGACCAGAGCTGGGGTGTACCCATCACTACATACCCATTACCATCATTTACCGAAATACGAAGCGAATGAACGGAAGCTCCCCAGGTAATGCCATTAAATGCAGGACTGGTAACCAGGGGCGTACCCGTTCCGATCACCAGATTAAACAATCCAAAGGCATTGGTAGTTACTGTCGAGAACACCTCTGTATACACAACTGCTCCTGCCCCATTGAGAATTTCGGCTTTTACGGCCGTAAATGAATGGTTGGAGAGCTCCGTTCCACTCAGATCACGCGCCACGGCTTGATAATTGAATCCCTGGGGTGGAGCGGTTTGTGCATTGGAGGATGTACTCCACACAAAAGATGCAAACAGAACCAAGCTGAAGATTATATTTTTAGTCATGAAACCAGGATATGTTGGGAGTGATTTATTGACTGATCGAACATGTTCTTTCAGTTTACGAATAAAAAAAACAGGATTTACGGAATGAACACAAAGCTAAGACAAAAATCTAAATGAAAAAGCCTTGGTTGTACCCTGGCGGAGGGTGACATCTTTCAGCAGAGTTAAATACAAAATAATGATTATGAACATATTAAGCCCTGAATTTGTCAGCACATCGGATGAAAATAAATTGATTTCAGCAAAACCCCATTTTATCCGTTTAAACCTGATCCTTCATCAAATTCTCCTGTCCGCAATTATCCAAAGACATCCTCTACAAAAGAGTCTATTTGTAAAACAATATATCTATACCTTTAGCTGCCTAAACGAACTGAACGAACGCCTGATATGGATAAAGAACTGATACACTTCGAGCTGAATAATGGGGTACGTGTCATTCATTCCCCAGCCAAAGGAAAGATTGTTCACTGCGCTTTGATGATCAACGCTGGTACCCGGGACGAAGAAGAAGAAAACACCGGCATCGCCCACCTCATTGAACATTGTATTTTTAAGGGTACCCGCACGAAATCAAGTCTGGCTATACTCAACCGAATCGACTCTGTAGGAGGTGAATTGAATGCCTATACCACCAAGGAAGAAACCTGTGTGTATGTCTCTTGTGGATTGGAATATTTCGAACGGGCCCTGGAGTTACTGACAGACATCGTCCTGAACTCCACTTTTCCCGAAAAAGAAATCATTAAAGAAAAAGAAGTGATCTGCGACGAGATCCATTCTTATCTTGATTCTCCCGCCGAACAGATACACGATGATTTTGAGGCCCTCGTCTTCAAAGATCATCCCCTTGGACGAAATATCCTGGGAGACGAAAAACGGTTGAAAGCCGTGAAGCGAAATGCACTGACCAAATTTGTAAGCAAACATTACGGAGGACGCAAAATTGTTTTCAGCAGTTCAGGAAATATTTCACCCCTGAAACTGAAACAACTATCGGCAAAATATCTTTCTCCGTTCGGCAACCAGACAGACGGAATGGATCGCAAACCATTCTCGTCGTACAAGAAGATTCATGCCATCGTAAAAAAAGATACGTTCCAGACGCATTGTCTGCTAGGTACCGTAGCCTACGACTCCCAGCACAAACATCGCATCCCGATGATCCTGCTGAATAATCTGTTGGGGGGACCAGCAATGAATTCCAGACTTAACCTGGCTATCCGTGAAAAGTTCGGGATCACCTACAACCTGGATTCAAGTTATGTATCGTATGCCGATACAGGTATTTTCAATATCTACTTTGGCACTGACCCTTCCAACATGGATCAGACACTCCTGCTTATTCACCGGGAGTTAAAAAAATTGCGCAGCCGGAAGCTTACCGAACTCCAAATACAGAGCGCAAAGGAACAGCTCATCGGTCAGGTTGCATTGTCGCAGGAAAGCCGTATCGGGGCAGTGCTCAACAATGCAAAAAACATTTTCCTGTTCGGCAATGTCGATTCTTTTTCCACCTGGATCAACAAGGTCAGAAAGGTTTCTGCTTCACAGGTGCTCGAAATTGCCAATGAGGTCTTTGAAGAGAAGGAACTGAGTATGCTCGCATTTTCAAAGAAATAATAACCCCTGTAATCAAAGACATAAAATGGATTTCCTCGACCCACAACTAGACGCCTACGTCTGCAATCATTCCAAAGCCGAAAACGCGGCACTTCAAAAACTGAACCGCGAAACCTATTCAAAGGTGCTGATGCCCCGCATGCTCAGCGGGCATCTGCAGGGCAGGGTACTGAGCATGCTCACACACATGATCAGACCCGACCGCATTCTTGAAATAGGCACCTTTACCGGTTATTCGGCGCTGTGCCTGGCCGAAGGATTGCAACCCGGGGGAATCCTTCACACCATAGACATCAACGAAGAGCTCGAAACCATGGTCCGCAAATACATTGCTGAAACAGGCCTGGAGAAATCAATCTGTTATCATATTGGCGATGCACTGCAGATCATCCCCACACTCAACGAAATGTTCGACCTCGTCTTCATCGATGCCGACAAAACAAATTATTCAAACTACTATGATTTGGTATTCAGTAAGGTCAAAAAAGGAGGTTTTATCATTGCCGACAATGTTCTCTGGAGCGGAAAGGTGCTGGTGAACAATGTCGATACGGATGATGACACGCTTGCTATCATTAAATTTAATGACAAAGTGATGAAGGATGACCGGGTGGAGAATGTGTTATTCCCGATCCGGGATGGGTTGATGGTGGTTAGGAAGAAATAACGCACGAGATGCCTTGTGTGATTGAACGCAGATTGTTAGGATGGTTAAGATAAAAATGATTTGAGGGCATAACTAATAACCCCGTTTTCTTGACCTCTCCCTGACCCTCTCCGCCTGCGGCGGAGAGGGAATGTTTGGAAGGGGTTATTAGAGACCCCCTTAATCTTAAAAAATCATAATCACCAGAACAATCTGCGTTCAATCAGCCCATGTATCAGAAAGCACGTTTACTAAGCATCCAGATCCCGGTAAATGTGAGCAAACCATTGAGTATGAGTAATTCATTCCCGAACAAATACCCGCCAAACCATTGTTTCGAGTTAGAATCCAGGAGATAACAAATAACTGGGGCAAGCAAACAGATGATGGGGACAAGTTTGTCTTGCACGCTTCTTTTTGTTGCGATCCCAAACATGAATAAACCGAGCAGCGGCCCGTATGTATAGTTGGCCACACGGAATAACTGTTTAACTACAGCTTCGTTGTTGATCATCCTGAAAATCACGATCACCATAAGCAGCAACAGGGCAAAGCCTACATGCACCGCATAACGGATCTTTGTCTTTTTCTTTTCATCCCAGGCTTCGCGCTGTTCAAAATTCAGAAAATCGATACAGAACGAGGCCGTCAATGCAGTAAGCGCACCATCGGCGCTTGGATACGCCGCGGATATCAAACCAATGATGAACAACAAGGCAGATACAGGCCCGAGTTGTTTAAGCGCGATGGTGGGAAAGAGGTCGTCGGTAGTCCGCTGGGGTATTGTCAATCCTTTCGACTGCACGTATTGATACAGGAGTATTCCCAGACAGAGAAAGACAAAATTAACGACCAGCAAAATCAAACTAAATGTAAACATGTTCTTTTGTGCCTCGCCTACAGATCGGCAGCTGATGTTTTTCTGCATCATCTCCTGATCCAGACCGGTCATGGCAATGGCGATGAACATACCTCCGAAAAACTGTTTTGGGAAAAAGGCCTTCGATTGCCAGTTTCCGACAAAAATGTCTGACATCGGGCTCTTACGAACCAAACCCAGCAATGAACCCAGATCAAGATGCAACTCCCGGCTGATCAGCACAACCGATACGACAAGAGATAAAAGCATAAATGTTGTTTGCAGCGAATCGGTCCACACAATTGTTTTTACCCCTCCCTTATAGGTATAGGCCATGATCATGGTGATGAATCCCAGCACAGTTAACCAAAAAGGCACGCCCCAGGCATCAAATACAAAGATCTGGAGAGCATTCACCACGATATAAAGCCTGAATGATGCACCAATGACACGCGAAAGGATAAAGAAAAAAGCGCCGGTACGGTATGAATAAAGCCCTAAGCGTTGTTTCAAAAAGGTATAAATGGAGGTCAGGTTCAGCCGGTAATAAAGCGGAAGGAGGACCAATGCAATGAATGCATATCCGAACAAATAACCCAGGATCATCTGAAAGTAGGAAAACGACCCTTTCCCCACATCACCCGGAACCGACATAAAGGTTACTCCCGAAAGCGAGGCCCCGATCATTCCATAGGCAACCAGATACCAGCGTGAAGAACGGTTTCCGACAAAATAACTGGCATTGTCGGTCTTACGGGTTGTCAGAAACGTGACTCCGAACAGCACGATTGAATAGAGGATAACGCAGGCAATAATAAATGTGGGCGACATCGGAAATCCGGTGATAAGGCCTTATGATATGCGGCAAACAAAGAACGCAAAAACAAGGTCTTCTTCCCATCACAACGGAATTAGGCTATCAACAAAGTTTTTCACAATTTAGACGCATGATTCACCGTATCAAAGAATTGGAACAGACCGCGCTTCTCCTTGAACCATCGGCTCATGAACGCAAAGAAACCCGCAAGGAAGTAGTGACTTACACCGAAAGCTTTTTAAAGGATATAGACAAGAGCATGGCTTATGTCCACACCGCGGATAAAGGCGTAGCCTTGCTCGACTCGCCGGTAAGCGAGGAACCTGTTTCGATACGCACAGCGCTTGAGCTGCTCCGTGCCCATGTTGATACTCCCGGTCTCAATCCTGCTTCGGGCGGGCATTTGGGTTATATTCCCGGAGGCGGTCTTTATTTCTCTGCCCTGGGCGATTACATGAGCGATATAACCAACCGTTATGCCGGTTTCTTTTTTTGTTCGCCCGGAGCAGTACGGATGGAGAATATGCTTGTACGCTGGGCTGCAGCATTGGTAGGTTATCCTGCTTCTGCGGCCGGATATCTTTCATCAGGCGGAAGCATTGCCAGCTTGAGCGCAATTGTTACGGCACGCGAAACAAAGGGCATCCGCGCCCGGGAGGTAGAGAAGGGTGTCATCTATTTGTCGGCGCATACGCATCATTGCATAGCGAAGGCCATACGTCTGGCCGGGCTTGGCGAAAGCGTTTTAAGACATGTTGCCTTGGATGCGAAACGAAGGATAGACCCGGCTGCGCTCGAAACACAGATCGAAGCCGATAAACAAGCCGGTTTAAACCCCTGGCTTGTTGTTGCTTCGGCCGGAACAACCGATACAGGCGCCATTGATCCGTTCGAGGCCATCAGCGTGATTGCAAAAAAACATGAACTCTGGTACCACATCGATGCTGCATACGGTGGTTTCTTTATGCTCACGCAGGAAGGAAAACAAAAACTGAAAGGCGCAGAACTCAGCGATTCGATCGTATTAGATCCTCACAAAGGCCTGTTCCTGCCCTATGGCCTGGGAATGCTGATCGTAAAACAAGCCGGCGATTTACAAAACGCACATCAGTATACCGCCAGCTATATGCAGGATGGAAAAACCGATTACGAAGATGAGCTTTCGCCTGCCAATCTAAGCCCGGAGCTTACCAAACATTTCAGGGGCTTACGCATGTGGCTTCCATTAAAACTGCATGGATTAAAACCTTTTCGCGCAGCGCTCGAAGAAAAACTCCTGCTCGCCAAATATTTTGAACAGGAAGTCAGAAAACTGGGTTTTGAGACCGGCGGTGAGCCCGAGCTTTCGGTTGTTACGTATCGCTATCTGCCAAAAACAAAAAAAGCATTGAGCGCTGAAGAGATTAACAAATTCAATGCTGCACTTGTCCACGAAGTACAGATGGATGGGCGTGTATTTATTTCTTCAACTACCCTGGACAACGTATTCACGCTTCGGTTTGCCTGTTTATCCTTCCGGACACATCTGAAGACGGTTGATTTGTTGTTGAAAATCCTGAAAGAGAAAGTGAAGGGGTTGGAGAAAAGAATCGGAGATAAAAAAGCGTAGAGACATGCTACCATCCGCCAAATAAAGCATACCGATTCCTTCGTCTCATTTTCTTCAGCTCATGTAACCAGGATGGGGTGGCTTTCAGAACCACCACACAGAACGATCACTCCACCTTGATCTTCCCCAGAATCTCATTAAACCTGGCATCATTCACGATCGGCTGAAACTCTTTCTGTGCCCTCACCCGGTCAAGCTCATTGAACCCGAGGTTGACGGCTTGTTCCAGCAGGGCAAGCGCTCCGGCAGTATTGCTGTTTCGCATTTCAAGACAAGCGGAGACATAGGCCCATTCGGCATTGGCAGGATCAACCAGCCGATAAATGGTCAATAGATCCTGGGCCTGGGGGCGGGCATCCTGTTCCATAGCAGCATTCACGTTCATAAAAGCGGCCAGACTCAGGAAGGCAATCAAACGTTTATCGCCGCTTACTGTTTCTTTGTTTTTAGAAGATGAGACTTCGCCCAGTAAACGGGCGATCTCTCCCCTCCACCACTTCACATCCTTCTGCTGAAAATACCGGGCATACTCATTCTGGCGGTCCTGTTCCTTTCGGGCATCCTCTTTTTCTTTTGCACGGGCTGCATTGTATTCGGGCAGACTGTAGGTGCCCTCATCCAATTTATATTTATCAACCGGTTTGATGCCCGCGTAATAAAGCGTCATGAGGTGCGCAGCTGCAATGCGTGTAAGTATATCGCTTTTGCTGTTCATGATCTTGCGGGCTTCGTGTTCATCGGCAGCAAAGGATGCATTTACGATGCTGTCATTAGGCTCCATGCGTTTGGCGCGTATGCCTTCGAGGGTGAGGAGCAAAAAAGCTTTGTCCATATCGTTTACAGGGGCCCAGTCGTGTTTTCCATGGAAGATGAGCAGATCGTTCGTATTCCCTAAATTATTGAGCGAAAGCTGAGTCGTCTTTAATTCAGAAAGGTTAAAATCTTCATCCCCAACCAGGCCCACAAAACAAACATCTTTTCGGAGAGGTTCCTGGCTGGGGTCGAAACCTGCAGAGTTGGCAATCACACCTTTTACGCGGGTATCCTGCAACGCAATGCCAATAGCTACCCTGGCGCCACCCGAGAAACCACCGGTAAACAAGTTTTGTTCATCCACCGGAAGCCGGCCTATTACATCCTTAAAAAAATTGGTGGTGATGCTCAAAATGGTATTTACATCAAGTTTATTGCGCGAATTGTTTGAACAGACAAGGATAAACCCATACCTCTCGGCCAGGTCCTTGTATTTTTCCAACGGAAGCGTTCCGCGGGCTTGTGAATCGAACAAAAACAAGGCGGGATACACGTGTTTTGCCTTCATCTTTGCGGGCAGATAGAGGGCATAGCTTTGTGTTGGGTCTGAAATGCAGTTTACACTTTTGATGATCACCCCATGCGGGAAACTATCCTTTGGCAGACTCGGGGTCTGCGCAACAGATGAAGCCTGGCCTGGAGTTTCGGCATTGGTTTGTTTGGAGGCATTGCCACAGGAAAGGATACAGAAACAGCTGATAAACAGCAGGGAAGAAAGAACCTGACGCATGTTTTTTTTTGTAAAACTAAGCAGAAAAAAAGAGTTGGGAATTGGAAGGTGGAAATTGGGGGTTCAGGATACCCGTTTCAAAGGGGTTGATTCGTGAATTTCATGGGTTCGGCACTTATTCCCAAGAGGAAATCAAGGTGCGCCACTATTTTCAGTCAAATACGCTGTTTTGTCAGGTCTGTCACGTCAGCTTTCCGCCTTTTCCCCTGGCGCCTGCAGTACTCTTGTTTTCACGCAAAGGGCTGTTATACAGACAACTATTCAAACAATCTGGATGAATTTACAGATCTTATTCCCGATTTATTCCTTCTTAAACACGATTTGTCCTTTCTTAATCCAGATTTGGTCTTTCTTAATTAAGAAAGGACAATTCTTAAGAAAGAAAACACCATTCTGAGTTAAGACTTGACCGGTCTTACTTAAGATTGCACCAAGCGTACTCCAGAATTATCCTTTCTTGTTTCAGAATGCTTCATTCTTAAACAAGAATTGTCCATTCTTTCTTAAGATGAATCCATCCCCAAACAAGGCTTTTCCTTTCCTGGTTAAAATTAGTCCATTCATAACCAAGACTTATCCTTTCTTAATTAAGATTGGACAAGTCTGGGTTGAGATTGGCAAATTGTTGAATCATGTTGCTTGCACATCGATTTGCTCTTGACTTGCCTCAAACCGCTTTACCTTCATTTTCGGGTTGATTTAACTTCAATTCGAACCGATTTACCCTCAGGTTGAGTTGATTGGGTCTGATTTCAAACCGTTTGGCAGGAGATTAAAATCGAACGTGTGAGGGGCCATTTGAAGTAAAAAAAAGGGGAAATAGCCTGAAATACGCCAAAAAAAACATCGAAATGATGGGAACGAATCTCTTCTTTCAAAATTCGTACTTTTGGGACAATAAAATAAAGCAGGCAGCGTTGATTAATGGATACAACTTACGAAGGCTGCAAAACAGCTAAATTAGTTCAATCACTAAAAAAAACAAGAAGCCATGAACTTTTCATCTAAACTCATAGAGGAAGCAGTTTCTGAGTTTTCAGCGCTGCCGGGTGTAGGCCGCAAAACTGCGTTGCGTTTTGTGCTGCATCTTTTAAAAAAAGACAAACACGAAGTCGAGGCCTTTGGGATGGCCTTCATCAAGCTCAGAAACGAACTTAAATTTTGTGCCCACTGTCACAACGTTTCGGATACCGAAGTCTGCGAAATCTGTGCCAACCCCAACCGTGATCATTCTACCCTGTGTGTAGTCGAAGACATCCGGGATGTGATGGCCATAGAGAGTACCGGTCAGTTCAGGGGGGTGTATCATGTCCTGGGAGGGATCATTTCGCCCATGGATGGCATCGGCCCTACTGATCTGCAAATCGAAAGTCTGGTACACAAGACCAAAGAAGGCGCTGTGAAAGAAGTGATCATGGCCCTGAGCACCACCATGGAAGGCGACACCACGAATTTCTACATTTACAAACGGCTCAAAGACCAGGTCCTGCGCATCTCTACCATTGCCCGGGGTATTGCCATTGGCGATGAGCTAGAATATGCCGATGAAGTGACCCTGGGCCGTTCTATCATCAACCGGACTCCTTACGAAAATTCGCTCAGCGTTAAATGACCGTTCTCACCTCCCGATTTGCCGTTTTTAGCCGATGACCCTTAGCATAATCATCGTCAATTACAACGTTGAGCATTTTCTGGAACAATGCCTGCATTCGGTATTCAAGGCATTGAAAGAAACCCGTGCCGAGGTGTTTGTGGTCGACAACAACTCGGTGGATGGGTCTCTGCACATGATCCGCGAAAAGTTCAAGCAGGTAAAGCTCATCGAAAACAAAAAGAATACCGGTTTCTCGTTTGCAAACAACCAGGCCATGAGGCTTGCAACGGGCAACTATGTGCTCCTGCTCAACCCCGATACGCTTGTTGAAGAAGACACCTTCGATAAAATCATTGCCTTTATGGACAGCCACCCCCAGGCAGGAGGGCTTGGCGTACAGATGCTCGACGGGAAAGGCAATTTCCTGCCCGAATCCAAACGAGGCCTCCCTACCCCACTCGTAGCGTTCTGCAAGATCTTCGGGTTGGCCCGTTTGTTTCCACGTTCAACGCTTTTCGGACGTTATCATCTGGGGTTTCTGGACAAGAACAAAATCAATGAGGTAGAAATCCTTTCGGGGGCCTTCATGCTCATGCGCAAGGAAGCCCTCGATAAAGTAGGTTTGCTGGATGAAAGCTTTTTTATGTACGGCGAAGACATAGACCTGAGCTACCGCATCCTCAAAGGAGGGTACAAGAATTATTATTTTCCGGAAACACGCATCATCCATTATAAAGGAGAAAGCACCAAGAAATCGAGCGTCAACTACGTGTTTGTGTTTTACAATGCCATGATCATCTTTGCACGCAAACATTTCAGCAACCAGAATGCAAAAACGGTAACCCTGCTCATTACCATGGCCATTTACCTGCGTGCCGCCACGGCATTGGTAAGCCGCTTTGCACGAAAAATCGCCTTTCCCCTGGTTGATACCGTATGTGTGCTCATCGGGTTGTTTATCCTCAAAGATTATTACAGTGTCCACATCAAATACGGGGAAGGCAATTACTATCAGTTCCGCCTTGTGGTGGTAGCCATTCCGGCGTATGTCTTTATCTGGTTGTCGAGCATTTTTCTGAGCGGAGGGTATGACAAACCTGTAAACCTGTGGAAGCTTATCCGGGGCATCGTGGTAGGCACCGGCATTATCCTGATTATTTACTCGCTCCTGCCCGAGATCTATCGTTTTTCGAGGGCGCTTATCTTGCTGGGAGCTGTATGGACACTGGTCATGCTCTCTGTGATCCGTTTGCTATACAACCTGGTTGTACACAAACGTCTTTCCTTCGAAAATTCAACGCTTCGCCGGATCGTCATTATCGGCGAGCCGGCCGAATGCAATCGGGTGAACCAACTTCTCCAGCAAACCTCTGTCAATACTGGTTTTGTTGGCTATGTAGGCACGAACGGACATGTAGATGATGACACCAACTACGTAGGCCGTTTCGAACAGCTCCGCGAAGTCATTGCCATTTATAAGATCGATGAGGTGATTTTTTGCGCCAGGGATCTGAGTTCACAAAAAATTATCGATCAGATGCTCGACCTCGGCCCGGGCGAAACCGATTTCAAGATTGCTCCCCCCGAAAGTTTTTCGATCATCGGTAGTAACTCTATTGATACCGCAGGCGATCTGTACGTGATCGATATCAATTCTGTAACGAAGGCTGTGAACAGGCGCAAAAAACGAGTGCTCGATCTGATGCTTTGTTTTGCCATGCTCGGTCTGTCCCCTCTTCTGGTGTTTATACAAAAACATCCCCTGGGATGGATCCGAAACAGTTTCAGTGTTTTTTTTGGAAGTAAATCATGGGTGGGATATGCCATTCAGGCAAAGAAAACCGACCGGAAAGTGCCTTCCATACGCAAAGGAGTACTGAACCCGGCCTCTATCTTCCGCCAGCGCGAACCCGATGCCGAGACACTAAGCCGGCTGAATATGGTTTATGCCAAAGATTACCGGGCCAGGAATGATCTGCTGATCATCTGGAAGAACATCAGGCATCTGGGAGATTGAAAACACTCCGCTACCGTATTCAGCATGGATCACCTATTTCAAAAACTCCACCTCCACCCGGCGGTTCAGTTGTCGGCCTTCTTCGGTAATATTGGGAGCAATCGGTTGGCTTTGACCCAGGCCCGTGTAAACAATCCGCTCTGCACCAATGCCTTTTGATAGGAGGTAATCACGAACCGCTTTGGCACGGGCTGCCGAGAGCATACGGTTATGTTCTTCGGTGCCTTGATTATCGGTATGTCCGTTGATCCGGATCCGGAGTTGTCGTGTCGAAAGAAATGCATACAACTTATCAAGCTCCGTATCCGACTCAGGTAAAAGAATGGATTTGTCGGTATCGAAATAAATATTTTTCAGTACCAGAGGCTTGTCTACATCATAACTCGTGTCGGAGTGTGATCTGGATAAGCTTGTATCGGGTAACGGAGAACCGACAGGTGCAACAGCCAAAGGGCCAAAATCAAGGATACACGCAGTATTGCCGGCCTGACCGGTAGTGTTTGAAACCCCGGTATCATCACGTTCGGCCTGACCGGTAATGTCTGAAACGCCAACATCATCGAGGTAGTAATATGCCTCTGGCAAGGGCATAAGCGCATTACCCGGTTCATACTCCGCTCGTTTAATGGGTGTAGTATGCGTATGCTTGTCGGTATGAAAATTACCGATGGTCATAAACCGCTCGCCGCCCTCGGCTACAAAGATCCAGCTTATTTCCTGCCAACCCAGCTCGTTGGTAATGGGTGTTTCACTTTGATAACTGAGCTGGGGTGTTTGTTCCATGCATTTATCCACATCGCTCTTCACCACAAAACGGCTGAAAAGCACATCTATATTAGAAACTGCATAGAGAGAAGTCTGTGCAAGGCTAACGTGCAGCTGTACACAATACCGATGACCTTTGCTGAGCCGTTCTTTAAGCGGCACTTCGAGGTATTCGCGGTAATCGCCCATTTTATGTTCGTGCAGAAAACAGATGATGCCTGCATACCCATTTCCGGTGCGTGGTTCATGTACCCCGAGCATGTTCGACGGAACGCCGCACACTTTTCGTCCGCACCGGTTGTAATAATCGGCGCTGCCAACCCCAGGTTGAAACCAATCGTTCAGTCCTTCGAGTTTTGTTTGGGTAATGATACGGGGGCATTCGGAGTATTCTTCAAAACTTGGATTTGGAACCAGATTTTGACCGAGGGCAGTGAGTGTCAGCATCACAAAAAAGAGGATCAACCGGGGTTTCATCATAGGTCACGGTATCGTTGTTTGTCAAAAGTACTCATGAATCGGGGTCATTTTCTGGTATAAAGCAGGAAAAGCATCAAAATAGCAGTAAAAATCATCGAGAACGCAGACCCAACAGGGGTTGTTTTTCAGAAATAATCCCCTATTTTTACACCTTGAAAATTGGAAGCAAGAAAACGAGTCGAATACCGATACCTTTTTTCAAAATCCATCTGCCCTGATAAGCAGCCAGAGCTCAAGCAAAAAAACAAAGCCGAATGTCGCAGGTAGAACTGATCATGCCAAAAATGGGTGAAAGCGTTGCGGAAGCAACCATCATCAAATGGTTAAAAAAAGAAGGTGATAAAATAGCCATGGACGAGGCTGTTCTCGAAATAGCAACCGATAAGGTTGATTCCGAAATCCCATCTCCTCATGCCGGGTTTCTTTCAAAAATATTGTTTAAAGAAGGCGATGTGGTTCAAGTTGGTAAAGCCGTAGCCCTGATCAGCAGCGAAGCCGGTGCAGGCGGTTCAGACAAACCTACGGTTGCCCCGGTGCATGCTCATACTGCAACTTCTCCTGTACTCCAGGCGGCCCCCAAAAGCGGAACGGCTCTGAATACCGAGACTTTTAAGACGAGCGCTTCGGGCAGATTTTATTCTCCGCTTGTACGCAGCATTGCGCGTCAGGAAGGCATCAGTGTATCAGAGCTCGAAAGCATTGCCGGTTCAGGTCTGCATGGAAGAGTTACCAAAAACGATTTGCTGGCCTATCTGCCGATCAAGGGCAAGGCGGTGGAAGCGAAGAAAACGGAAGTTGCAGAAAAACCGGCCGTTACAACACCAAGCCAGAATGGGGCATCGCATACACGCCCGGCCATTGCCGTAAATGCCGGTGATGAGATCATTGAGATGGACCGCATGCGCAAACTCATAGCGGATCACATGGTCATGAGCAAACACACGTCTCCGCACGTCACCTCTTTTGTTGAAGCCGATGTAACCAACATGGTACTTTGGAGAGAAAAGAACAAAGCTGCGTTCGAAAAACGCGAAGGCGAAAAGCTCACCTACACCCCCATACTCATTGAAGCGCTGGTTAAAGCCATCCGTGATTTTCCGATGATCAATATTTCGCTCGATGGCACCCGCATTATCAAACGCAAACAAATCAATATCGGGATGGCCACAGCCCTTCCCAGCGGGAATCTGATCGTACCTGTTATAAAAAATGCGGATCTTTTAAATCTTACCGGTCTTACAAAATCGGTAAACGACCTGGCTTTCAGGGCAAGAAACAACAAACTCGTGCCCGATGATATCTCGGGAGGCACCTATACCATTTCGAATGTAGGCTCTTTTGGCAATGTGATGGGAACACCCATCATCAATCAGCCACAGGTAGCCATCATGGCAGTGGGCGTGATCAAGAAAAAACCGGCTGTTCTTGAAACACCATCGGGCGATGTAATCGCTATCCGGCATTTCATGTTCCTTTCTCATTCATACGATCACCGTGTGGTAGATGGTTCATTAGGAGGGCAGTTTGTAAGAAGGGTAGCCGATTATCTCGAACAATTTGACATCAACCGGGTATATTAAGGAATGATCCAGCAATCACCATCCTCTGTTTTTTCAGACGCTAAACTCAATTAAAACAACTGATGAAAAGAATCCTTACGTTCCTTCTCCTTTCCGCTCTTTCCACCAGCTTCTATTCACAGCAAAAAGAAAGCGAAGGCAGCCTGAAAAAAAGATTCGAAGAGTCTGAATCATCCTTCAACAACGATTTGTTCGTTAAAGCCATCCCCGGCTACAAGGCCGTAATGGAAGCCGATACGGGTAACTATAACGTATGTTACAAGCTGGGCGTATGTTACCTCAATTCGCCCAATGAAAAAGACCTGGCCCAGGGCTTTCTGGAAAAAGCGAGCAAACGTGTTTCGGCCAACTGTAACGAAGGGTTGTTTAAGGAAAAAAATGCCCCTGTCATCACCTGGTTCTACCTGGGAAAAGCACAGCATTTTAATTCAAAGTTTGACGAAGCGCTGGCCTCTCTCGATAAATTCAGGACTTTTCTTGCGCCTACCGATGTAGAACTGCTAAAGCTTACCGATCAGACAACCGCCTGGTGTAAAAATGCAAAGGATCTGGTTGCTGTTCCGGTAAAAATGAAAGTTGAAAACATCGGGCCTCAGGTAAACACTCAATACCCTGAATACTCACCCGTGGTTACTGCCGATGAATCGCAGATGTTCTTCACGTCGCGTCGTCCAAACACCACCGGTGGCAAGATAGATTCACGCGACAATATGTATTTCGAAGATGTCTACTCCGCTACAAAGACTGACAGCGGATGGGGCAATGTCAAGAATGCCGGTGTTCCGATCAATACCAATGGCCATGATGCTACGATCGGGATCTCTGTTGACGGTCAAAAACTCTTCCTTTATCGCGATGATAATGGTGATGGAAATATTTATGAAAGTATTCTTTCGGGAGACAAATGGTCGGCCCCGGTTAAAATGAACGACTTTATCAATTCCTCCAAATGGGAAGGATCGGTCTGCGAAAGCGCTGACGGAACCCTGCTTTTCTATTCGAGTGAGCGTGAAGGAGGGCTGGGAGGGAAGGATATCTATTACAGCAGAAAATTGCCAAATGGGCAGTGGGGAAAAGCCATTAATATGGGGCCAAACGTAAATACGCCTTACGATGAGGATGCACCATTTATCCACCCCGATGGAGTAACGCTTTATTTCAGTTCTCAAGGCCATTCGAGTATGGGAGGCTATGACATTTTCTATTGTACATTCAATGCCGACAGTAACAAATGGTCAAAACCCGTCAATATGGGCTACCCTGTAAACACGACCGACGACGATATCTATTACTTCCCCACAGCCGATAATAAAAGAGCTTATTATTCTTCCTTCCGCAAGGATGGTTATGGCGAAAAAGACATCTATATGCTTACCCTCCCCGAAAAAACAGAAGCTCCACTTGCCGTTTATACCGGCGAAATTACCAGTTTGCTGGGTGGAGTTCCCGAAGGGTCGACCATCACGGTCAAGGATAACGCAACCGGAGAGGTGGTCGGGGTTTATACGCCAAACACCTCCACCGGAAAGTATTTGTTTATCCTCCCTCCCGGCAAAAACTATAACATTGCCTATGAAGCGGAAGGGTATCTGTTTCAGTCCGAAAACCTCGATGTAACCGACAGTGCGTCTTACAAGCTCATCAATCATGCTGTACAACTGAGCCCATTGCGTGTCGGCGAAAAGATAGCATTGAAGAACGTTTTCTTCTCCACCAATTCATCAGTCCTGAAACCCGAATCGAAGGTGGAATTAGACAAATTGGTTGCCCTGATGAAAAAACACCCCAAGATAACGGTCCAGATCAACGGACATACCGATGCTGCGGGTTCGGACGAACTGAACCGGAAACTTTCGCAAGCCCGGGCTGAAGCAGTGGTTGAGTATTTAGTGAAAGAAGGGGGCATTACCGAAGACCGAATGAAAGCCGTTGGTTTTGGCCCTTCGGTTCCGATTGCCATTAACAAAAACAAAGATGGAACCTGGAACCATGCAGGTATGGCGCTTAACCGAAGGATTGAGTATGAAATCCTGAGTCTGGATGGTAAAGTAGCAGGAAAAACCGACGAAATCGAAGTTCCCGATCCGCTGAAATTGAATAATGGGAAGGATAAGTAGGGCACAGAAGGGTAGAGTTGAGCTTAATTTTCAACGGTGAATCATCCTTTTGAGTCGAAACCCGAATAAAATTCTACCCTAAAAAGATTTTAGCCGGTCTCACAAAAAACACTACTTTTGTTCATCAATTTTATTCGCTTTATTCTACGAATTACACAAAATCATCGCTGAATCGATATTTTTGTCTGGTTTTCATCAAAGACAGTTAACGTCAAAACTATGCCCTTTAAATTTTTACGAATTTGTATTGTTTTCTTCTGTTTTTCTATCCAACTGGTTTCTGCTCAGGATAAAGGATCATACCGTGAGAAATTCACCGAAGGTAACTATCTGATCATTGAAGAGAATTACACGCAGGCCCTCAAGGTCTTTCTGGAAGTCTATGACATCGATTCAAGCAGCGCCAATGTAAATTACAAATTAGGCTTCTGTTATATGAAATCTGTATCGGAGAAGAACAAGGCCATGCGCTATCTTGAAAAGGCCTGCCAAAATGTGGCTCACAACTATACCGATCTTGAACCTCACGAAAAAAGGGCTCCCGAGAATGCCTATTACTTCCTGGCACAAGCCTATCATCTTAACTACCGCTTCGACGAAGCAATCGAGTACTTTAACAAATTTAAAGCGATCATCGGCCCCAAGAACAAGGACATGAACCGCGACATTGATCACCGAATCCAGGTGTGTCAGTATGGAAAGGAATATATGAGTACTCCGATCCCGGTGGATATCATCAACCTCGGGGATTCTGTCAATACCGCCTATCCAGAATATGCTCCTGTGATCACTGCCGATGAAAACATGCTCATCTTTACCTCCAAACGACCCGGGAGCACCGGTGGAGAGATTGGCCCTGACGGGCAATACCCCGAAGATATTTATGTGTGCTATAAGAAACCAGATGGAACCTGGACTTCAGCCCGGAGCATTGGCCCGAATATCAACACTTCCGGAAATGAAGCCTCCATTTCACTTACACCCGATGGCCAGGAGCTCTTTATTTACAAGGATGATAACGGAGGCGATATTTATACCAGCCATCTGGATGGAGACAATTGGAGTTACCCCGAACCCGTTGGGGGCGATGTCAATTCAAAGAACTGGGAAACACATGCCTGTATCACTTCCGATCTGAATACGCTTTATTTTGTAAGTGACCGGGCCGGAGGATTTGGTGGTCGTGACATCTACAAATGCGTAAAACTTCCAAATGGTAAATGGTCAAAAGCTACCAACCTGGGCCCAACCATCAATACCGAATACGATGAAGACAGCCCTTGGATCCACCCGAACAAAGTAGACCTTTTCTTTAGCTCACGTGGTCATAAAACCATGGGAGGCTTCGATATTTTCTTTTCAACCCTCAACCCCGATTCAAACAAATGGTCTGAGCCACAGAATATGGGCTACCCCATCAATACCACCGATGACGATATCTTCTATTTTGGAACTCCGGATGGTAAACGAGCCTACTACTCTTCTGCCCGTACCGGTGGAAAAGGAGAAAAAGACATTTACATGATCAAGTTTCAGGAAAATGGCGTAAAGGAGAAACCTGTTGCACTCATCAAGGGTATCATTACTTCTGCCGATGGATCCGAAATCCCAACCGACATTATGATAAACGCTGTAGACTCCTCGTCTATGGAGCAGGTATCCAGTACCAAACCCATACACCGTACCGGAAGCTATTCAATGATTCTGGAAACCGGCAAAACCTATTTCCTGAGTTATGTGGTCAACGGAAAAGTAACCGCAACAGATACCATCCGTGTCCCTGCAGGGGCCAATTATTCGCAGTATGACAGACCTTTGCTTCTAAATGGAATGGTGCTGAGTGTGTCCGATGTTGACAAAAACAAGACCCCTGTTAAAGAACCAATAGATTCTGTAGCTGGAAAAAACATCAAACATACCGACAAAGAACATGTTGGAGAACCTAAAAACCAGATTACCTATAACAGCGGAACAGAATTCCGGATCTATTTCAGTTACAACCAACACAATATTGAGTTGACCAACCCTGATTTCACAAAGTTCATGGATTCTCTTGCCGCCATTGTTCAAACAAAAGGCAATGTGAAGTTGTTGCTGACCGGCTCATCCTCAACCGTTCCTACCCCCGCCTTTGGTGGAAACACGGGCCTGTCTAAACACAGGGCCGATGACACCAGAGTCATCATCCTGGAGGCCATGAAACAACGAGATATTGACAGCAGCAAGGTATCGTTTGCAAAGACGATATCGCTTGTTCAGGGCCCAGCCTACAAACGTGATGCTGAAAAGAACAAGGCAACTTACGAGAAGTACCAGTATGTGAGCGTAAAATTTGTCTCTAAGTAAATTGGTACCAATAACAGGAAAACCTCATGCATGCAAATTGCATGAGGTTTTTTGATATAAAGGCCCTATCACCGCGCTTTACAGCAAACTATTTTGTACCTTGGCGCTCCAAATAGTACAGACTCAGGAATCAACTATTCAGTGAAAAAAATATTCGTTTACGCATTTCCTTTTTTGATGCTGTTGCTCATCACCACAGACAATCTGGTTGCACAGCAGACCAAACCCAAATCTCACCCGGGATTCGAACCCGAAGATGCCGAAGAACATTTCAGACACAACAATTTTTTAATGGCGCTGAAGGTGTACAAGGAGCTTTACCGGGGCGACAAAACAAACATCGATTACAACTACAAGATTGCCCAGTGCTACCTCAATACCAATATCAACAAAAAGGAAGCTATTGCCTACCTCGAATTTGTCATCAAACAAGAAAAATATGACCCGGAAGCGCTCTTTGATCTGGGCCGGGCGTACCATTATGCCAACCGCTTTGATGATGCAATTAACACATTCAATAAATACAAAGCCAAAGCCAGCAGCAAGTCTGTTGAAAAAGTGGAAAGGGAAATTGAAATGTGCAACAATGGCAAGGAACTCGTCAAATTTCCGGTTAAGGTAAGTTTCGAAAATCTACGTGACTTGAATTCTGAATACCCTGATTATTATCCCTTCACCACGAGCAATGAATCGTTTCTGATTTTCACATCCCGTCGAAAAGGCAATACGGGTGCTGCTACCCCAGAAGTAGACGGATACTACTCATCCGATATTTATATCGCTTCTGTCAAGAATGGAATATTTTCAAAACCCAAAAATGCAGGTACCGCGGTGAATGGTGCATTTGACGAACAATGCGTTGGGCTTGCTCCCGACGGATCCAGTATGATTGTTTATATCGACAATATAAGCGATGTCGGAAACTTATACCAGAGCAAACAGACGAAGGAGAATTTCACAAAGCCTGTAAAATTGGCCGATGTTATTAACGAAGGTTTTGAAACTTCGGGCTCATTTTCGCCCGATGGAAGTATCTTCTTCTTTGCGAGCGACCGCCCCGGGGGAAAGGGACTTACCGATATCTACATGGTCAAAAAACTGCCTACGGGCGATTGGGCAGTGCCTCAGGCTATCACCGCCATCAATACCAAGTATCGCGAAGATTCACCCTTCATGGCTTCGGATGGAAAAACACTTTATTTCTCTTCCGAAGGACATAGCAGCATGGGGGGGTTCGATCTTTTCAAGACCGTTTACAGTGAAGAAACGGGCACCTGGTCTCCACCCAAAAACCTGGGCTATCCAATTAACGACAGTCAGGACAACCGTACCATTTCTTTTTCTAAGGACAACAAATTTGGTTATATTTCTTCCTGCCGCGAAGGCGGAATGGGCGATCTGGATATTTACCGTATTGCCTTCGATGAACTGAACCCTCGTTATACCGTGGTGATGGGTAAAATTCAATTCGCAGATAGTCTGAGCCATAAAAGCATGCATGCGCTCATCACACTCAAGGATGTAAAATCATCGAAACGGGTAGGCTCCTACACTCCTATTCCAAATTCAGGAAATTATGTAATGGCCATCGCCCCTGGTAAATATACCATGACCATTGAAGCGCCTGGTTGCGCTCCCTACAACTATCCACTCACGATCTTAGACCTGGGATCCTGGCAACCTGAAATGAACTTGAACATTGTATTGAGTCCACAATAGCATTAATAAGAATTGGGACCTTTGGCCATTTTTCTTCACCAGCGGCACGCCATCTCCTATTGACAGAACAAATACACACGACACTATGAAACTTAATCTCACCCGCCCAATCGCTTTTTTTGACCTCGAAACAACCGGAGTCAATGTGGCAAGCGACCGGATCGTGGAAATTGCCATCGTTAAAATCATGCCCGATGGAACAAAGGAACTAAAAGAAAAACGGATCAACCCCACCATCCCCATCCCGCTTGAGTCATCCCTGGTACATGGTATCTACGATAAGGATATTTCCGATGCGCCTACCTTTAAAGCCATCGGAAAAAGCCTGGCCGATTTTCTGAAAGACTGCGACCTGGGCGGTTACAACTCAAACAAATTCGACATTCCGGTGCTGATGGAAGAGTTCCTCCGTGCCGAGATCGACTTCAGCCTCGAAGGACGAAACTGTGTGGACGTACAAAACATTTTTCATCAGATGGAGCAACGTACACTCAAGGCAGCCTATAAATTTTATTGCGGAAAAGAACTGGTGAATGCACATGCGGCATTGGCCGATATTGAAGCTACGTTTGAGGTATTTCTGTCTCAGATCGAACGTTACAAAGACACCGAATTTACCGACAAGAAAGGCAATACATCAAAACCCGTTGTGAATGACATGAAAGCTCTGAGCGATTTCAGCGGTGTCACTAAGAATGTGGATCTGGCCGGAAGGATTATTTACAACGATAAAGGCGTTGAAGTATTCAATTTCGGAAAGCATACAGGCAAACCGGTAGTCGATGTATTGAAGCAAGAGCCCTCGTATTATGCCTGGATGCAGAACGGCGATTTTCCGCTCTATACAAAGAAGGTCCTGACCCGTATCAAACTCCGCAACCTCTCTACCAAATAAAACGCGCTCGATTCCGTTTGATTCCCGGGAGCATAATCTATATCTGCGATGAAGATCATTTGTATTGGCCGTAACTATGCCGAACATGCAAAAGAATTGAAGAATGAGGTTCCCAAAGAACCGGTATTCTTTATGAAGCCCGACACGGCACTCATCATCCGGAACCAGCCTTTCTTCCTGCCTGATTTCTCGACCGACATCCACCACGAAGTGGAACTGGTGATCAAGATAAACCGGGTCGGAAAAAACATCGAAGAACGTTTTGCACACAAGTATTACAGCGAGATCGGCATCGGCATTGATTTCACCGCCCGCGACCTGCAAACCAAATGCAAAGAGAAAGGCCTGCCCTGGGAGAAGGCAAAAGCATTCGACGGTTCCGCTCCGCTCGGCGGCTTTCTTCAAAAAGAATCATTGCCCAAAACAGGCATCCTTTTTCATCTCGAGATAAACGGCAAGACGGTACAAACCGGAAACAGTAAGGATTTGATTTTTTCGTTTGATAAAATCATTGCCTACGTGTCCCAATTTATCACACTCAAAAAAGGTGACCTGATCTATACCGGCACTCCCGAAGGTGTGGGTCAGGTGCAAACAGACGACCGGTTAGAAGCATTTATTGGAGAAGAGAAATTACTTGCTTTTAATGTAAAATAACGGGTCAAAGTCATTTTCCGGGGAGTAACCCGTTTTAGACCCTTTCTTAGTCATTTTAAAGACCCGATGGCTCCCGGAATGAGCCTTCAAATGGGAAAAGGCTCTCCTCCATCTTCCCTAAAATCATTCAGAAAACAATTCCAGTATTAGGCTCAGTCGATGGGGCAAATCTCAAACTCAACCAGATCGGCCCAGTGCTTTGTCCATGCTTCGAAAAGGCACACATTTGTTGTTTCCATGAGCTGATAGCAAACGTTCCGCTCTTTGTTGACCCAGGAATTCAGGTAGAAAAGACCTTCGGGCAGAAACCGTCCGGAGGAATTAAATCGTTCATACACTTTATCAAAACAGCCTGCCTTGTAGCGTTCGGTGACCATGTATTTTCTCATATCCTCTTTTCTATACATCTGTGGTGAACAAACAAAGGCTGCTTCCTGCTCACTCTTTCACCACCTTTCTCACCAGCACCGCCTCATCTGTCTTTACACTGAGCATATAAATACCAGCTGGTATCGAAGCCAGATCAGAAAGGTTCCAGGTGTTATAGCTTTCAGCATTGAGCATGCGGCTCTCAGTCCGGATTAATTTGCCCTGCATATCAATCAGGTTGACACTAACCGTCTGTGCACTTTTCGACCAGAAAACAAAATCCATTGAATTGGTAAACGGGTTTGGATGCAGACCGCTGAGATAATCATTTTCGAGAGATGCGTTTTCACGTATTCCAAGAATGGAATTGGCTGCACAGAAATCAGGGATTCCATAACCAACAAACGAATCGGGTTGAGCAAACTTGCTGGCGCTCTTTTCGACGGCATGCAGAATTTCCATATTGGTCATCTGGGGGTTTGCCTGCCAGAGACAGGCAACCAGACCGCAGAGAATGGGGGATGCAAAGGAGGTGCCATTTTGATAGGTAATGCCATCGGTGTTCCAGTCGGCCACTACCGCTCCTTCACCGCAGGATGCCACATCGGGTTTGATATCCCCGCCTGATCCCGGCCCCTGGGAGCTGAATGAGGAATACACCCCGGAGGTATTCACAGAGCCTACCGCCAGGGCGCTGTCGGCGTCGGCAGGGGTACCGATGTATTTCCATGCAGTGCCACCCATATTACCAGCCGCACACATCACAGCAATACCCTTGTTGGAGGCAAAATTTACAGCCCTGGCGCAAGGTGTGGTATGCCCGTTCATACTGGCATAGGTATTGTTTTCGAGCGAATCGTCGAAAACGGTATAGCCGAGCGAAGTATTGATAACATCGGCGCCTACGCTGTCAGAAAACTCGGCCGCAGCCACCCAGTTGTATTCTTCCACCAGCTTCTCGGTAGCGGCATCTTCTGAACGCAGCAACCAGAAGGAAGCTTTGGGAGCAGTACCGATTAGCTGACCGGGCATGTTTCCTCCCATACAGGAAAGGACACAGGTACCGTGAAAATGACCGTAATAGATAGAATCTTTTTCATCCACAAAATTATAGCCACCGAGGATCTGGTGACCGGCCCAAAGACTGTCGAATACAGGTAAGGTGTCAATGCTCACAAAACCTGCATCCAGGATGGAGATGACCATGCCCTGGCCCTGATATCCTTTGTTGTGCATGCAGACTCCGTTCAGCAGATTTATCTGGGCAAAGGAAGCTCCGTAATTAAGACTTTGCGTACCTGGTGAAGACGAGACCGTTTTATTTTGAACCGTGGCTGACGGCATCGGTTTGAATTTTTGGTTTCCACCCGTATTGGGAGCCTGTACCACCGCTCCTACCTCGGTTATCCCAACTACAAAAGGCAGGCTCAGGATGGCCGTAAGCTGGGCCGTGCTGGTAACTTTTACCGATACACCATTCAACCAACGGCTGCGCAGGTGTATATGTGCGCCTTTGGCAACTACGCTATCAACATAAGCCGGATTCACGGGCAGATCGCTTTCTACAATCGGGATTGATTGGTTTAACCTGCGTTGTAGCGCTCTAGGGCCTAAATATGCTAAGGGATTTGTGGTGGTATAGGGCGAATTCTTTTTATCGGTAAACTGTACCCAATACTGGGTCGGTGGAACCGTTGTTGAAACTTGACTCTGCAGGGTATGGACCGTTCCACCCAGGATATACAACAACAGGATGATCTTTTTCATAGCGGATGGTTTATGGCTCGTTTAAAAATAGCTGCCTGACGGATGAGGATGAAAATTAGGAAATTTACTTCATCCGGTAATTAGCCTGGCATTAGAAACAAATGAATGAAGATGCGTTCACCGGTCTATTGTTTGCCGTAGGAGTTTATGGTCATGAAGCAAGTCACCCCATGATTGATCCTGTTGAGCACCGAAACCCCAAAAACAATCCCGGTATCGCCTACGTCAATAACCTGACGGGAAACCAATCCGATATTTTTTGCATACTGCTCTGAGTAATACTGGTAATTGAGCAGGTTTGTGTCTACGAGCTCGGTGACAGTGAGCGTTGAATCGAAACGCAAACCGTTTGCATTAAACTTGAAATCGATACCGTTATAAGCATACTCCCAATCGCCCAGGGTGTTTTGAGCATTGCCATTCCAGGTTTGTTGGGTCTGATCTGGGAATATGAGCTTTACGAAACGGATGTTGTCCTCCACCCGTTCATAATCGTGCAAAGTACGTGTTGAATACCATACATTTTTCAGGACCCAGGGTACCGAATCGTAAGATACTCCCGGTCTGTAATTTCTTACCCACCGTTCAATGCGCAGGGAGGGTCTTCCTTCATTATCGGGGAATACCGACTGCAGGTATTCTTTTAGCTGATATTTATAATGAAGGGTGTCGCGGTTAAATGCGTTATAAATGGTCGAATCGACGTCGTAAATAACATAACGCCCGACATCCCCTGCACTGGGGGCATATCCATAACCCAGGTCGAGATGCAGATTATTGTCTTTGTTACACGAACTCCACACTGCGGAAGCGAGCAAGAGCAAGAAAGAAAGCGTTCGAACCTGTTTCATGTGCTAAAAAAAATGGTTGGCTAAACATAGCACTATTTTCGTAAACTCAAAATCACATTATAAATCCGCCCCCAACCAGGTCATTGCCTTCGTAAAAAACGGCGCTTTGACCGGGTGCAATGGCGCTTACTTTTTCCTCAAAAAGCACATGAATCTCGTTACCGGCTTCCTGCAAGCTGGCCATCATACCCTGATCCTTGTAACGGATACGTGTCAGCGCCCTGAATCCTTCGGGAAGGGCAGGGTATTTAATGAGGTTGAAATTCCGTACCCTCATCTGCTGTTTATCCAGTTCTTCCTTCTTGCCAAGTACGACGGTATTCGAAGCAGGGTTGATTTCAGTCACAAACATGGGTTCTCCAAAGGCAATATCGAGTCCTTTGCGCTGACCAACGGTATAAAACGGATAGCCTTTGTGTTTTCCGACCACGGTTCCATCGGTCAGTACAAAATTGCCTCCATCTACACGTTCTTCAAGATCTCCTACTTTGCGTTTGAGGAAGGCCCGGTAATCGTTGTCGGGCACAAAACATATTTCGTAGCTCTCGCTTTTCTTCGCAAGCTCTTCGTATCCGCTGTCGATAGCCATCTGTTTAATGGCCGTTTTCCGGTATTTGCCAAGCGGAAAGATGGTGCGTTTCAGGCTTTCCTGAGAAAGCCCCCACAGCACATAGCTTTGGTCCTTGCTTTCATCAAGGCCTTTGGAAACAACATAACGGCCGTTCTCCTCCCGTACCTGGGCATAATGACCGGTGGCAATAAATTCGCAGCCGAGCTGATCGGCCCGTTTAAGCAATGCATCCCATTTGATGTGCGTATTGCAGAGCACACAGGGGTTGGGAGTGCGTCCTGCAAGGTATTCTTCCACAAAATTATCGATGATCGAGCCGGTAAATTCGGCCCTGATATCGAGTATAAAGTGCGGAAAGCCATGGTTTACGGCCAGGATGCGTGCATCATTGATCGAATCGAGGCTACAGCAACCGGTCTCTTTTTTCGAACCACCCGATCCGGCATAATCCCATGTTTTCATGGTAATCCCGATTACTTCATAGCCTTCGTTATGCAGCATCATGGCAGTAACAGAGCTGTCGATCCCTCCGCTCATGGCCACCAGTACCTTGCCTTTTTTAATTGCCTCCATCATTTTCCTCTTTTGCCGGATCACCTTCGTGTTCCTTTTCATTTCGTTCTTTAAATTCTTCCAATCCGTCTTTTACCATCTTATCCATATTGGGATAAGGCTCACCGATCTGTTTGCCATTTTTGTAGATCACAATATGATCGGGTTTTGATTTTCCGCACGTATAAAAAAGCCATTGTCCGTGCGAGAGACAATTGTGATAGGCACATTGAATACGCATACCCCCTTCAGGGCAATAATGACTTACGATACCTTCCAGACAACCGTTTACATAGGTTCCCTCGCTCTTCACTTTACCGTCTTCATAAAACTCTTTCCAGGGCCCGTCTTCAATCCCGTTCTTCCATATACTTTGTTCAATGATGCCCCCATCTGGCAGGTAGATGAAACTGGCTCCGTTCCTTTTACCGCCCAGATACGTTTCGCGTGCCACCAGAAAGGTATCGGGTGCAAAAAAGGTCCAGACACTATCGCGTTGCTGGTTGATGTATTTTCCAAACGCCCATTTGTTGCCATTCCGGTGATAGGTGGTGGTGTGACAAGATTTTCCATCTTTCGAAAATACACTTACCGCCGTAACTTTTCCATCTTCATCAAAATACCGGAAAGTACCTGTAGGTTTATCATTCTTGAATACACCTTCGTAAATAGCCTTCCCTTCTTTATCCACTTTTCGGAATTTACCCTGTTTCAGTCCCTTTACATCCACCCAGTTAATTGAATCATGTGTCGTACCAAATTCGCTTTGGGCGAAAAAGCCGGCAGAACCAACGAATGAAAAAGCCAGGAACAGGAAAACAGGTAAGGGAAGGCGGATTAAATGCATAATACGAAGATACGGTTTTTCTAAATTTAGCCGACACACCCTGGTTTTGGAAGAAACAAGGAAGGAAAAGACAAGACTGCACCATGCAGGGTGATTTGATGGTAATTCCATCTTGAGAAAGACCATTTACGGGTTGCCTGGTACACTTTCTCTGCAGCATCAGGCTACGTAGTCACCTATATTGAGCTGAGCAAGCAGAATTAGTCTCTAAGTCATTGATTTATGAAGAGTTACTAAGAATATTTCCATCAACGAAAAATGCTGTTCTCTTGACCCTTTCTATGTATCATCTCCGGTGTTCATGCTCAAAAACGCAGAACCAAAAGAGAATCCGTACATTAGCCACTCAATCCAAACTTTCTTCGGTATGACCAGATTTAGTCAAACAATTTTCAGCTGTACCGTAGTTGCCGTATTTACAGGATGCGCCCTTTTCAGACCCGCCCCGCACAAGCTTTTCGAACGGGCCAAAAAGCATGAACCTTTTGATGCCATCATTGTTCCGGGTGTACCCCTTAGCCAGAACGGCACCTGGGATTCGATCATGAAAGCACGGGTGCTCTGGTCGGTTTATCTGTACAAACACGGGATGACAAAAAACATTATCTATTCGGGCAATTCGGTTTATTCTCCTTATATCGAGGCCGAAGCCATGGCCCTGTATGCCGTGGCCCTGGGCATCCCCCGCGAACATATCGTTATTGAACCCCAGGCCCTGCACAGTACCGAGAATGTTTATTTTTCGTATCTGCTGGCACATACTCTTGGGTTTAAATCGCTCGGTCTGGCCACCGATCCGTTCCAGGCATCTATGCTTTACCGTTTTACAAAAAAACGTTTCGGGACCATGATTACTCCTGTTCCCATCCTGTTCGATACCATCAAAACCATGAATTCGGTGAACCCCCGCATAGACGCCCAACTGGCCCATGTCGAGAACTGGAAATCGATTGTCGAAACCCAGACACCGCATTTCAGGAGGCAAGGAACCCAGGGAAAGAATATTCCCTTTGAGAAGCGTAGATTGGATGCACTCTGAAAAGAGATTCAACGATCCATTTACAAACGATGCACCCCAAAGATAGTTTCCGGAGTACGTCAGAATTTTGTAACACAAAAAAGCGGTGAGCACCCTGGTCTGGGATACTCACCGCTTTGCACGTGTTGTTCAAAATTACCTCAGGATGATGATGTGTTGCGTTTCGGCCTTATCATTGCTCCGGATACGCACCAGGTATGAACCGGGTTGCAGTTCGGCCGCATTAAAAGTTACCTGGTGACTACCCGATTGCTGAAGAGAACTATTTTCGAGGGGAAGCACTTCCCGTCCCAGCTGATCATAGACACCCAGTTCGATACCTGAATTCTGAAGCAAGGTGTAGTTGACAGTAACCTGGCCCCGGGCAGGGTTTGGATAGACCTTCCAGTTGTCGAGAAGTTTCAGCTCTGCAATTCCAAGAACAGATGGATTCACCACATTTACACGGGTATGATGTGATGCAATCCAGGCCGGAAGCCTCATGGCATTGAGGGTGTCGCAGTACTGCGAAGAGCAGGAAACAGAAGCATCACCTAGATACAGACAGATGGTATACAGGCCCGGGGCGCTGTAGGTATGTGTAGGGGTGGCCATTGCGCTGTCTATGGTGCCATCGCCCCAGTTCCAGATATATGACAGGGCCCCGACACCGTAAGAATGATTCACGGCAATATAATCGCCTGCGCTCGATGTATCGGCCTGAAGTGTAAACAAAGCATTGCAGTGTGGAGGTATAACCGTTGCCGTGGCACATGCCTGGCATCCGTTTGCATCGGTAACACAGGCAGTATATGGATTGGATGCCAGACCTGTAATTGTGGCGCCATTACCCGGATAGACCTGATTGTTGACAGACCAGGCGTAGGTGTAAGGAGCATTCCCGCCGTATACAAAAACCGTAGCCGTACCATCCGTGCATGTAGTACAGGAAGGCAAGACATCAGAGGTATAGACGCCCAGATTACACGAAAAAGCAATTACAGCCGAATCGCAGGCAGTACATCCATTCGCATCGGTGACACAGCAATGGTAGGTGCCGGCAGCAAGTCCATAGATAGAATCAACAACAGATGAGGATCCGGCCCATGAATACGTGAACGGGGCTGTGCCTCCGTTTGAAAACACACGGGCGATTCCATCCGCACAGGAAGGACAGGATGGGGAGGATGTGGATGGAAAGACATTCAGGTTACAAATAACCGTGCCTGTTACTTTCACCGTATCGCAAAACGATGTATTGCAAAAGGAAGTAATATAGGAGCTATCGGTAATAGACATACAGACCGTATAGGTGCCTGGGATATTATAGGTATGTTGAGGGTTTGAGCCTGCTGGGTTTAAACCCGAGCCATCCCCAAAGTTCCAGTAAACGGTTGTATTCTGGCTGGTGTTCATCGAGGTGTTTGTGAACTGAACAGTGTTCGGGCTTACCTGTGTCTTTGTAAAGCTTGCATGGCAATTGGTATCGGTAGATAAGATGTAAACCGTAGCCGAAGCCTGACATCCAAGCGAATCGATAACATTCAGAGTATACGTGTTACCGGGGCTTAGACCGGAAACCGAAGACTGATTCCCTGTAATACCGGCACCCGACCAGGAGTAAGTCATTGCCCCCTGGTTTCCGTATGAATAGTTTACGAATGCCTTACCATTGGTACATGTCATACAACTTGCATAAACGGCCTGCAAACCCACATAGACATGACACATGATCGTGTCCTTGGCGACAACCGTATCGCAAAACGAACTCGTACACGCGGAAGACGTGTTCGGATTCACCGAAATATTCAGGCAGACCACGTATTTTCCCGGAGCACCGTAATGGTGCTGTTGCCACAAACCGGTAGCGGTTTGTCCGTCACCAAAACTCCAGCTGTAGAGCGTGGTGGTGTCTGTCCCGGTCGAGGTGCTACCCATGTAGACTGAATCCATTTCCCCTCCGTTCCAGTTGAAATTGGCCGCACAGGTTGATTGTGCCTTCCCGGCCGAAAAACTGCCAAGGATGAAAATGACTGTCAACAGACAGAGCATTTTAAATGTTTTGATGTTCATGGTTATTTGTTTTTGTCGTGTTACTTTTCTTGCTTCTGAAACAAAAGTAAAGCAGCATGGCCTGGCACACAACTTCATTTCCCAGATCTCTTACTCATCCAAGATAATAATAAACAGTAATTCGTTGGACATTACCTGATTTACTTATACTCTTGTCAAACCTTGCCATTTTGGTCCTCCTGCATTCAACGAAATATTTTAGGTACAAAAAAGGTGAGATCCGGCGTCTAAATCTGGTTCCGGCTGGCATCGGAAAGAATGAAGGGCATCTGAACAGATCCGGGATGAAACAAAATCACCCCCGTTCTGACAACAGGCAGCTAGTGGATTGAGGCTGGGTCAACCTGGTTAAACCAGGATTCGACCCCGAAAACATGATTCAGCTGAGGTTCATCGAGCTGGAACAGATTGATGTGCTGGGCCCTGCTCATAAAACGAATGCGGATGAGGCAATGCAGGTGTTTTTTTACCGGGGCGCTATAGGAAGCAAGCAAGCGCAACAACTGCCGGGGTACATGCCGGTCATAGCGGCAGGCTTCCTGCAAAATAAGATGGATAGACCGGCTGCTCAGCAACGGAAGTTGCAGACGGGTAAGACCTTTAACAGAGAAGCGTTGTGGACTGAATTGTTCAAAGGCCTGATCTGAACAGCCGATGATCAGTTTTTTCTGCTCCTTACCAAAGTGTTGATGGAGGACATCCAACAGGTCTGCTCCAGCCTGGTTTTCGAATAGCGCCTGCACATCATCCACCAGCAGTGTCTTGGCGGTCTTGATAAATTCAGGAAAAGAACAAGGACTGAATCGTTTTTTTCCACTTCCCCAATAATGATCCAGAAAATGGGCAGACACAAAACGAACGTTTCCAGGTGTATTCAAGCGTGTTAATTCCTGAAAGATAGCCGACATTAAATGCGTGATTCCAGACCCGGGGGCTCCGGTAATGCAGGAAGGCACCATACAGAGATTTCCGGAATACAAGGCTTCACGCACCCGGATGACCTCGGAGTCTTCGGTTATGTACGACTCAAAGCTTTGGTGCGAAATACCTGTTTTCATAGAACTTATTGCTGTTTTACCTATGCGCGGAGACACCCTGAAAATATCTCTGTATGCAACAAACTTAGTTCAGAAAAAAAGCCGCTTCTCGAATGTTTATAAATCGTTTGCCACAGTCAATCAGTCAGATATTCACGAAAAGGGGAAAACACGCCATTTACCGGATCCAAAACCTGCTTCATGCGCTGTTCATGAAGATTAGATATCTTTGTTTCTCCAGTCCAATGTGCTCTGGCATATCACCGGTAAAAAAACGATCCTGATGAAGACTCAAGCCTTACACCAATTGTTGTTTATTCTGCTCCTGACAGGAATGATCAGCGGCAGTTCTTGCTATTACCGCGGAACAGTGCAAAGCGCTCCACCTCCACCTCAGGCCATGGTTATGCCTCCTCCCCCAGCCTGGGCTCCTCCCTATGAATATCAGGACCGGGTACGTTACTATTACATCCCCGACATGCAATGCTACTATGATGTGTATAACTCACAATATGTCTATTTCGATGGGTATGCATGGGTACACAATAGCTTTCCACCCCCAGCATACAGCAACTACAATATGAATACGGGTTATGTCGTGGTTCTGAACTACAATACCACCAATCCCTGGGTAAACAACAATACATACGTGACGAATTACCCTGCCGGTTCGTATAATAATGTAAACAATGGGGCCAGTGGTGTAGCCTATAATGTAAATCAGCCCCGCCGGGGCTATAATGAGAACGGCAATGCTCCGATCTATAACAACGGAAATACCCGCCCTACAAACAGCAATCCGGGCAACGGCAATACCCGACCTACGAACAGCAACCCCGGCAATGGTTACGCAGCGCCTACCAACGGCAATTCTGGCAACGGCAATACGCGTCCTACGAACAGCAACCCTGCGAACGAAGGAAACACACGTCCGACAAACAGTAACCCGGGCAATGGGAATACCCGCCCCACCACCAGCGACCCTTCGAATGGCAATACCCGCCCAATGAACAGCGATCAGAATCAAGGCAGGGAGAGACAAAGGGAAGAAACTCCTCAGCCACAACAACAGCATAACGAAGGGGAAAGAAGAAACGAAGGAGAAAGAAAAGAAACATCAGCACCGGCTCCCCAACGGACATCACCTCCACCTGCTCAACCTAACCGCCAGCAACCTGCTCCTAAACCCAAACCGGCCAAAAACACCCCTCCAGCCAAACAGCCGAAAAAAGAGGGACAAAAACAGGGTAACAACGGATAATAACCATATTTATTCACCCTCATCAAAGATCCAGGAAGAATTTTTTTTCTGGATCTTTGATCTTTATAGACCTACAACTTTCTTTTTTCTGAGGATAGATTCACCCAACTGAAGACTTGAGAAACACGGTCGCTCTCTTTCGCACAATCCAATCTGAACCTATCCTTTACCTTTAACAGACACCACCATGTAAGACAAGAATTGGCACATGCGTGTTGCCTATCATTTTCCGTGTCTTGCTAGCGTGAAAAAGCTGCTGAAACAAGGTATGTTTCCGGGCCACCATCACCAACATATCCAATCCATATCGGTCTTCGAACGAAACCAGACCGGTAACCACATCCTGGTGGGATGGGAAATGCAGGCTGTGGGTTACCCCTTGTAATTCGGAAACCAACTGTCTGCTGACAAATGCTTTCTGATCGGAAATTTCCTGACCGGGTTGTTCAACATTGATGACAAACAACTCGGCGTTGAAGAGACGGGCAAATGCTTTTACCCGCTCAACCACTTCGGTACAGATATTTTGCTCGAGATCACAGGCATACGCGATGCGTTTTGGTGTCTCAAACTTTACTTTTTCGGGTACCAGGAGGAGCGCCCTTTTGGTTTTTTCGATCACACTCGTTGTGATGCTTCCAAACAAGGGATGTCCTGTTTTTCCAGGGCCAGAAATACCCATGACAACCATATCTGCGTTTACGATCCCTGCATAATCCGGGATTTCATCGGCGGCAAAACCCGGGCTGGTCAAACATTTGGAAATAACAAGTTCTCCTGAATCTGTCCGGAACCGTTGAGCATATTCTTCCAGACTGCTTTGTTCGATCTGGCTGATGTCGGGAAAAGGAGGCATCATACCTGAAAAATAATCAACCGATGACAGGGTGATATGATAGGTATGATAAAGAATAATGCGAGCCTCAATCAAACGGGCCAGTGTGCTGGCATATTCTACCGCATTGGCTGAAGCGGCAGAATAATCTGTTGGAACCAGGATTGTTTTCATCGGTGTAGGAGCTTGTTTACATTTAAGCATTTAGTTGATCCGGAACGGAACCGGTAAAATCTGTTGATCACTACAGACAATTGCTGTCCGTCTACTGACTTTTCTGATCCAATGCCTCAGCTAATTTAACGTGATCAGAAATTAAGATTTCATTTTTTAGATCAACTGATGCAGGGCATAGCCCGACTGGATGAAATCAATGGTAAACAACCGACCGGGTAAGCGATTCTGCCCCAAAACACGAATTCCCGCTGTTGCGGGAATTCGTAATTGAGAGCTGGACAGCTTGTTAAAACAAACAAATGGATGGCTACGCTCCGGGCAATGCCGGGGATCGCATTCTGTAAACTCAGAATTTAAAGTTCACCCCGGTATTGAACACGGTACAGCCAAAGCCCAGTTCAGCAAATACCCCAAAATGATCTGTAAACCGGTATCTGGCCCCGCCAAAGACCGAGGCCACAAAACCTCCGTATGCTTGCTCCTGAGAGGGTACATGAGCAGGATCAGCAGAGGTGGTGCTGTAGGAGGAGTGCGCAAAATCGTTCCCCAGCATCAAACCGGCATAAACATCCAGCTTTGGAATAGGGATTAATCGTGCAAAATGATAGGCTCCCCGGACACCAGCGATGAGGTAGATCCAGGAATACGTATCGGTATACGACTGCTGAGCATAATGAGGATTGCCATCATACCCGTAATAATTGTAGGTAGCCCCTGCAATGCCCAGATAACCACCCAGGCTGATATCACGGGTAATGCCGTACTCGACAGAAGCGCAAAGAGGAGGAAAGAAACCCGTACTTCCCGGGCCGATGTACGTATTATCAAGACTTAGGCCCAGGTCGATATCCAGTTGTCCCTTCTGAAAGGATTGGGCCTTGCAGGCCGAGGTATTAACGGTTAACAGGAGGATTGTGATCCCGAGGGCAGTTGAAAAGGTTTTCATTTGGCTGTTCATTTTATCTATATATTAAATACGGTGTAAAAATATTCAGAATCCGGAAATGCCCCAAAAGAAATCGGCGAAGACTGAAAAAGTACTGCCGATGGGGAGAAAATGCCCGGCGAGACCATAAACCCGGGTTTTACCGTGGCCCTGGAACGGGCTGTGGCCTGTCTAACCTACCCAAGCGATCCTTTTCAGACCGGGCCTAAAAGCAAAATAATATATAAAACAACGTATACGAAAGTGCGCCGTTTGGTATGTACCCCAGCTGATATGCCCGAACAAATCCAATCGATCAGGCGGGTTTTCTTATACAGACAGCGGATCATGCAGGAAAAACAGTGTTGAGTGTCCATCAGGCTATTTCCACCCGACAAATTGAGCAGGCTGTCAGGATTATGCCTGTTGTCTCACATAGATATCTCCCGAACCGCTTTCCAGAAAAGCGGAGGAGTTTATATGCCTGTTCATTTCTGCAGGCGTTATCCAGGTTTCGAGCGCCCATGCATAGGTATCTGCCAGGGTATAATTACATTCAACCCGAGGAGAAAGAGAGGCAATCTTTTCCAGACAAAAAAGGGCTTTTGCCGTTTGTTCGGGTACTGTATATTCGAACGAAATCAGTTTGATGGATTTCGACAATCCTTTCAATACTTCGGGCTCATACCCTTCTACATCAATCTTAACAAACGCCGGGATCCCATATTGCGCGATCAGCAGGTCGAGCGTGGTCAGCTGCATTTGCTGGGTTCTGTTCCAGCTGAAAGCGCTAAACCGGGTAGCCTTTACCGAAGCAATCCACTCGGCCGAAAAGGATGAAATGGTATGATCGCTGCTGAGATGCATTTCTTTTTCTTCCTCTTTTTCACCCAACCCTTTGTTGACGAGTATAACCGAATTGCCAAACAGGAATTTGAGGTATCCGAAACAATTCGGCTGAGGCTCGATGGCTACTACTCTGGCTCCGCAATTCAAAAAAGCCCGGGTAAAATCACCCCGGTTGGCTCCAACATCGAAACACAGATTGCCCGGGAGCAGGAATTGAGTGTAGAAATCGGTTAAACGGGTAATTTCGGCATTCGTTTGCCGGTATACCTTGCCTGGAACAACCTGGTTTTTATAATACCCCAGTTTCCAGATGCTGAGTTCACCAACGATTCGAATCACAAATTTTCTCACTCAGTATAAATTTAACCCATTGATGCTCATTGGTTTTGCCATTCGCTTTCGATGAACGGCCAGGGACTGTTGCCCAGGAACAAAGATATTTATAAACTTCACAAAAAGCGCTTCTTCTCATGTAGCAATCTATGTTCGCATCGAGTCTTTTTCCTTTGCAATACACGCTTCTCCCTGGTAAATACCCTCTTCTTCTTAAATACACGCTCCTGTGATAGACCTTACTTTAATCACAAAGCCGCCCTCACTTCCATTACCTGGACAAACAGACTGACGGCTTTGGCATTCGATTGAAAATCAATACAGAAGGTATACTCAGTTTAGGTAAAAGCACTATTTTTTTCCCAAATCCCCATTCTTTCCCGCCAGAATCTGTCATCACTACCGCAAATTTCTGATCTCCTCCATCACTTTTACCGACTAAGCCATTAATCGTCGTTTTTAGTGCTTTCAAGGTCTTATTCTGGGCATCTATCTTCAAATAATCGGGGATTGTTGGTCGGAGCGACCATTTATTTCCTACATTTGTTTAGCGTATCAGCCAAACACAACCTACACTCGAACACAATGGAAGACGGAATTGAAAAAAATGGAGAACACGGTAAAGAAGAAATTTTTTCGAAATCTGTCCGTGCCGGGAAGCGAACCTATTTTTTTGATGTAAAAGCCACCAAGGGAAACGATTACTACCTGACCATTACAGAGAGCAAGAAACGTTTTGGTGACGATGGTAAATTTTTCTACGAAAAACACAAGTTGTTTCTATACAAAGAAGACTTTGATAAATTCGCCGAGGGTCTGGCCGAAGCCGTAGCACATATCAAGACCATCGCTCCACCCATTGTACACCACGATCATTCCGGCAACCATTCGGTTCAGACCGAGGCTACTGAAACGGCTCCCAGTTTTTCGGATGTAAATTTTGATGATTTAGGGAAATAACCCTCCCATTTAGGATTCAGAACTCCTCCTCTCCCAATTCATCGGGTGAGGATTTTTTTTTTGCAGTTCGTTTTGGCACAAACCGAATAACTGTTTAAACGTAGATCGTTTTGTTTTGATTCCCCCTCCTGAACGAATCAAATTATTCCGGAAAAATCCGGGTTGCAAACTCCATGGCCTGGGTAAAGGCTTTTTTCTCAATCCCTGTTTCAATTCCAGAAGCTTCCAGCAGGCCCAACAGATTTTCGGTTGACATGTTTCCGGTAAGGGTATCAGCAGCCATAGGGCAGCCTCCGAAACCATGTATGGCTGTATCAAAACGGGTGCAACCGCTTTTCAGGGCTGCTTCGGCCTTCTCCCTCCAGGCATCGGGCGTGGAATGCAGATGTGCCCCGATTTCGACTTTTGGAAACTCAGGGATGATAGAGCTGAACAAACGGGTAATGGTTTCGGGAGTAGATACTCCGGTAGTATCAGCCAGCGCAATGGTTTTCACACCCAGATCAACCAGGCGTTTGGTCCAGTTCATGACAACATCCTCGTCCCAGGCATCTCCGTATGGATTTCCGAAGGCCATGCTGAGATAGACAACCAGCTCTTTTTTATGCTTTCGGCATTTGCGCTGGATTTCCTGAACACGAATGAGCGATTCGGCAATGGATGAATTGGTATTGCGCTGCTGAAAGGTTTCTGAAATGGAAAACGGAAAACCCAGATAGCTGATCTCATCAAATTCGCAGGCATCCTCCGCTCCGCGCAAATTGGCGATGATTGCCAGGAGTTTTGAATTGCCGGCCCCCAAATCGAGCGCCTCGAGCACTTCGGCCGTATCGCGCAGCTGTGGTATGGCTTTGGGAGAGACAAAGCTCCCGAAGTCGACCGTATCAAAACCACAACGCAGGATGGAATTGATATAGGCAATCTTTTTAGGAGTAGGTATAAACTCATGTATGCCTTGCATGGCATCGCGGGGGCATTCGATTAATTTCATAACGGTTGCGTGTTGATCTGCTTACTTTCTGCGTTGGATAGTCTGTTCCCTTTTCAAAATAGCTTTATTGATACGTCTTGCGATTCCCGGCCCCTCGTAGATAAACCCGGTATATACCTGCACCAGCGCGGCGCCTGCATCCAGTTTTGCGAGGGCATCCTCGGCCGAATGAATCCCCCCTACCCCGATTACGGGGAATGCGTTTCCCGATTTCTGACACAAATAACGGATCACCTCTGTGCTCCGTGCGGTGAGCGGTTTCCCGCTCAGACCTCCCATGCCTATGTTTTCGAGCTCCGTTTTTGACATGCGCAAGCCTGTACGATCAATCGTTGTGTTGGTTGCAATGACCCCGTCAATATGGGTTTCTTTTACGATCTGAATGATATCGTCCAGTTGTTCGTTGGTCAGATCGGGTGCAATCTTCAGCAAGACCGGTTTTGGTTTTGCTTTGCTGCTGTTGAGCTGCATCACCCGCGCGAGCAATGCCTGGAGGGGTTCTTTGTCTTGCAGAGCCCTTAACCCAGGGGTATTGGGCGAACTGACATTCAGCACAAAATAATCGACCGAGTCGAACAGGGTTTCAAAACAACTCAGGTAATCATTCATCGCCTCTTCGTTTGGGGTAACCTTGTTCTTTCCAATATTACCGCCGATGATGACGCGTGTTTTTCTTTTCTTCAAACGCCGGGATGCCGCCTGGGCGCCTTTATTGTTGAACCCCATACGGTTGATCAGCGCGTTGTCGGCTGGTAATCTGAACATCCTTGGCTGATCATTCCCCGGTTGGGCCTTTGGGGTAAGCGTTCCAACTTCAATATGCCCGAAACCAAAACAACCCAGTTCATCAAAGAGCAGGGCATCTTTATCAAAGCCGGCAGCCAGCCCCACCGGGTTTGAAAAACGGATGCCAAATACCATACGTTCCAGAGCAGGGTCATTCACGGCATACACCTTCCTGACCAAGGCCGAAACGCCAGGTATGACAAAAAAAACACGAATGGTTTTAAACACCAGATGGTGTATGGTTTCGGGTTTAAAAAGAAACAGAAGGGGTTTAATAAAGGATTTGTACATAGCTATTCCATTTCTTCACGAAAGACAACAAGTTGATGATTGAACGGATCAAGACCGGCTTTGAGGGTGTCGAGAAATGAACGACCGTGTTTGAGGTAGAGCGGCATGAAATTCTCCACACGTTCCTGCAAGACACCACCTGGGTATAATTTTTCTTTCAGTGCCTTTATCTGATTGAGGGTAGTCTCATGTTTTTGTTTTTCGGCCTTCATCATCTTTGCTTCCATGCTTTTCAGTCCGTTGAGGGTTTTCTGAAGCTCGCCTTCGGCAGCGGCCTTGAGTGTAACATCTACCGCCGAAGCCTTTGCCACAATACTCGTATAAACCGCTTGAATCCTTTCGGCTTCTGTATCCAGTTTTATTTCAGAAGCGTGGTTGGCTTGCATGAATTCCTTTTCGAGATCAACCATGCTGCGCGAGAGGTTGCCGGCATTTTGTTGAAGCTTATCCATTTTTACTGCCGCATTGGCATCCACCCATAGTACAAAATTGCGCGGCACAAGAACCGGGAATGATACGCCCTGTGCATCAAACATGGCTTTGTACTCGAGCCAGTAAGCCAGTTCGCCGGGGCCGCCTACATAGGCAATGTTCGGAAGAATGACTTGCTGATAAAGCGGCCGGAGCACCACGTTTGGGCTGAACCGTTCGGGATGGGCGCTCAGTTCTTTGAGCGCCGATTCTTTCGTAAAACGCAGCCTGGTGTTCACAACGGTATATTCATCTGCACCCGGAGTCTTTTCAATCCTGCCGCGCAGATCATCCCTCATGTAAAAAAGGTTTATTTCGCGCGGATTTACCTGAGCCTCAAAGCCAAGCGCTGCCAGGTCTTTAATTCCCTGCTGCACCCGTTCAAAATTTGGCGACAGAAGCAGTTCTTCCTCCATCACTTTGCTGAACCGCGTCTTGAGTCTCGCATCATTGGCATCGAGGATCACCAGCCCATATTCGCCCAGCAGGCTGTTGACCAGATTGCGTGTGGCATCAGCCAGGTTTGAATGGCCGAGATAGGCTTGTTCAATCAGGCTATAAAGTTCCTGCGCATTTGCAGTGGTACCGAGCACGGCCCGGAGTTCATCCAGCACCAATTTGAGCGATGCAGTAGCTATTTTTCCTGCCGGCATAGCGGCTGTCTCACCTAAGGCTGTTTCCTTTGTCCAGCTCAGTTTTTTGCCAAACAGATTGACGTGGTTTACTTCTTCAAAATCATGATCTTCGGAAGCCAGCCAATAGACCGGGACAAAATTTAATGCCGGGTGTTTCTTTTTGAGCGCTTCGGCAAGATTAACCGCGCTGATAAGCTTATAGATAAAATAAAGCGGGCCTGTAAACAAACATAACTGGTGCCCTGAACAGATGGTATACGTATTTTTTTCTTCCAACAGCTTGATATTGGCTGAAACAGAGGAGGGGGGCAGCGTTTTCCCGGCGGCATATTGCGAACGGATAGCTTCGGCCAAAAGCACCCGATCTGTGTTTTCGAACGGATTCTGGGCGAGTAACTGTGTAAAACCCTCGTCGGTAGGCGGGAATCCATACAAATGGCTCAACCCTTCATCCCCCGCCATATAGGCTTTGAGCAGCGATGAGAATCCTTGAACAGCATCAAGCGGGAGCAGCGATCGGGTGATTTTCATAAGCCGTAAAGGTAGGAGATAAGTAGCATACTCCGCTTACCCTGGATCAAGCCTGATTTCTTCCTACCTGAAAAGAGCTTCTACGGGGTCAATATCAAAAGCTGGGGAGCAGAGATCGAATGACTGCTGCATGTTGGTTCAGCCAGAGACACGTTTCCCTAAGGCTCCCGGCACATTCCCGAAGGTTCCCGACATGTCCCCCAAGGTTCCTTACACGTTCCCTAAGGTTCCCGGCATGTTCCCTTAGTTTCCCGACACGTTCACTAAGGTTCCCGACATGTTTACTAAGCTTCCCAACATGTTCCCTAAGCTTCCCGACATGTTTGCTAAGCTTCCCGACACGTTTACTAAGCTTCCCGACATGTTTACTAAGCTTCCCGACATGTTTGATAAGCTTCCCGACATGTTTGCTAAGCTTCCCGACATGTTCCCAAAGCTTCCCGACATGTTTGCTAAGCTTCCCGACATGTTCCCAAAGCTTCCCGACATGTTTACTAAGCTTCCCGACATGTTCCCCAAGCTTCCCGACATGTTTA